>JAKBXD010000267.1 GCA_021840785.1 Pseudomonadota bacterium | reverse complement strand
GCGCCTAGGAGGGGAGCGGCCGTGAGCATGATATGACCCTCCCTCCGTGTGAAGCGCTGAGGGGGACGACTCCGCCGCCGTCACGTTGGTGTGCTTTCGGGGGCAAATCTCCCGTTAGGAACCCCATGGGGTTGGACGAGAGCCCATGATTCGCAACGTTAAGCCATCGCGACGATTAGCCCGGCGACCCCCGTAACCTTCCACTGGAACAAAATTGCCCATCGCTGTCAGTGCGGATACACTTAGAGCATCGGATGACGGAGGATGAGCACTATGGGGACCTATTCGGTGAAGTTTCTGGATGCCACAACGTGGAGCGACTTTGTCCAACTCGCGGAGCGCCACAACGGAGTTTGGGGTGGTTGCTGGTGCTTGCGCTTTCACCAAGAATTGAGCAAGACGAGCGCGGCCGAAAATCGGTCGGAGAAGGAACGGCGGGTCATGGAGGGACGCGCGCATGCGGCGCTCGTCTACGACGAGAATGTCTGCGTTGGGTGGTGCCAATTTGGCCGCCTGGCCGAACTACCTAACATTAAATACCGACAAGCCTACGACGAAAACAGTACTGTGCTACCTGATTGGCGTATCACCTGTTTCTTTGTCGACCGGAAATTTCTGGGGCGTGGGGTCGCTTCGGCGGCCCTGACCGGGGCGCTGGACGCCATTACCCAAAGCGGGGGTGGGACGGTCGAAGCCTATCCGGAAGATTACAACGGCCGGGAGGTGTCGAAATCCCTCCCCTATATGTATAACGGATTGGTGTCGATGTTCGAGCGGCACGGATTCGAGCGGGTCTTCCGCTTGGGCAAGCACCATTGGGCCGTCCGCAAGGTCATGGATTCCCCGCCCACACGCGAAGAGGATGCGGCGAGTCATCCATAACCGGAGGTCGTTCCGGTAGACATGGGATGAGAGTCCACGGTCGGGTCTAACGACGGAATGGGCAGGCGCCCTTGGGTTTTAAAGGACCGACGTCGTTCGCATTTCAGCGGTTCGTGGGATACATACCAGCTAATAGCTTGTCAACCATGTGCGGGGAACGAATTTCAGACTTGTGATACCATGTTTTGCGTACACCAAAGACACCTTCCGGAGCTGGAAGGTTTTGGGAGGGTACGCTCGGATTTAGACGATATCGACGAACGCTTGCCGGCGTGTCACAATCGCGAATTTCAAGTGTCCATGGACGTGACACAAGTCCATCACGGGAGTCGATGGGAAAATGGACATACCAAGCCCTATCGCTGGATCTGGGATCGTGTGCGCACGTTAGATCCTGAAAGCCACGGGTCTTCGGCGATCCTGAGTTCGACTGCGGTGATGAATAACATCCAAAAATGATTATCGAGCATCTCCGCTAGAACCAACGGGGCTGTCTCAGTAGTCATCCGCGCGGAGACAGCCCGGTGTTGTCCAAACGATTATTGAGGCGCGCCAGCGCGCATGCGGTTGAGACGTTCCACCGTCGCTTGGCGCTTTGGATCATCCACGCAGGGATCTTTGAGGATATCCGTGATTTGATAGATCGGAACGGTCGCTTTGGATGCAAAAAGCGGCTCACACGGGCAGGCGGGTGAGTAGAAGGCAACGTACCGCAACTGCAGGAGTCCTTCGTGAACATCGTCGACCCAGCCGAACTTAACATCTCCGCCGGTAGTCGCTACGACCACGAAATCGCCGCAATCGTGGTGCAAGCGACACTCCAATTCCTGAACCGCATTGCACTGGCAGTCATCGTCCTTGTGCATGAACTGAGACACCTCCTCTTGGGGAATTTCTCCCTGAAACCCATCATATGGTAGTGATGGATAAATGTTCCTCGCGAACGCGAGCCGACGCCCACCGGGAGATTGATACTCCAGTACAGATTTAAAGAACAAATATAATGAGATATCCGCGTTCTTGGTAATGAACACCGCGAGCCGCTATTTATTACCAAGAACGGCAAGGGGATTTGGTGGTAATGAGCGTGGAGACCTACGACATGCTCAATGGTAAACTGGAGTTGTATCGTGTGCTTGACGACGGCCGCAAGCGCCCGCTCGCGGAGGTGATGCGCGACATTCGCCAGGGCATTGCTGATGACACACTATAGCGTGCTCGTATCGGTACGATCCGCGCGATATCGTACGCTAGATTTTCGCGTAGCTATTGGTTCCCATGACGGCGGACAAGATGATGGATGCCATCGAGGCGGCGATCGCCGGGTTGGTGGACATGCCGCAAAAATTTTCGCTGGTGACCGACGAACGGTTAGCATCAATGGGGTATCGGAAGTTCATCGTGAAAAGGCATATGGTTTTTTACACCATCGACGAGCAATCCCCAGTGGTCGATATCATGAGAATCGTCTATGCCCGACGGGATGGGCTTCAACTGTTGTAAGCGGGTGATGGGCTTCACGCTAGGCCTCTGTTATATCGAAGCACGCAGGGATTGAACCGATGATAGGATGAGAAGCGGGGGTTAGACCCCGTGAATCCTTACGAACTGTACGTAATGTTAACTTTGACCGTACTGTAAAGGAATTGTATACACTGACGAGTCGTCAAGAACTGGAAGAGAATCGCTTTCCGGAACTTTTGCGGGCGAATCTGCCGTTAGCGTCGAGCGCAATTGGCCAGGTTAGCCTTGACTCAGCATCACGGTTAAGTCAAGCGTCATAATTTGCAGGGTATATGGGTGACGGTCGATAGAGGGGCGTGGGAACGTTGTTTGCTGTGCGTGAATTTCTGGTCACAGACGTCGACCAAATTGTGACGCTTTTTTATGAGACCGTCCATGCGATCAATGCGCCCGATTACACGGTGGAGCAGTTGGCTGCTTGGGCTCCAAAACTGTCGGTAGACGAACGTCAGGAACGAATACAGCGCCTTAGGGCATCCCTGTCACACAATATTTCCTATGTTGCGGTCCGCGGTGACACCATTGTGGGATTTGCGGACATCACCACGGATGGATATCTTGATCACCTATTCGTGCACAAAGATTTTCAAGGACAAGGTATTGCTTCGGGCCTATTACACCGTGTTGAACAAGAGGCACTTGGCCATGGCGTGAAACACATACGCACGGACGCCAGCATTACGGCCAAACCATTTTTTGAACATAAAGGGTACGTCGCAGTGTGTGCTCAAACCGTCTCAGTTCGTGGTGTTTCGATGGGCAATTTCAAGATGACCAAGGGGCTTTAGGCATGTTGAGAACCGTACCCCCTAGTGCGGAAATGGGGGAGTAAATGCCCCAA
>JAKBXD010000266.1 GCA_021840785.1 Pseudomonadota bacterium | reverse complement strand
CGTTCCCCTGCACTATAAGGGATTCGAGATCCCGGACGAATTCGTTGTCGGCTATGGGCTCGACGTGGGCGAAAAATATCGGAATCTCCCCGATGTGTGCCGGGTGGTGAGAAGTTAATGGCGAATCTGGTGATTGTTCTCGATTTTGGGGCCCAATATAACCAATTGATTGCGCGGCGTGTGCGCGAAGCGGAAGTGTTTTGCGAGGTATTGCCGGGTGACACGGCGGCGAGCCGCATCCGCGAAAAGCGCCCCCAGGCGATCATCCTTTCGGGGGGGCCAGCCAGCGTATTTGAGGATGGGGCGCCGCGCATGGATCCGGAAATTTTCACCCTAGGCATCCCCGTGCTGGGAATTTGCTACGGCATGCAACTCATGGCGCACGTGCTAGGGGGTCGAGTGGAGGCGGCGGAGGGCCGCGAGTATGGACGTACCCGCATGGAGAAATTGGTTCCTTCGCCGCTCCTAGAAGATGTGCCCAACCAGTCACGGGTGTGGATGAGCCATGGGGATTTAGTGATTGAGCCGCCTTTGGGGTTTACCGTACTGGCCCGTACGGAAAAAACGCCGGTGGCGGCCATGGCAGATCTGACGCGCAATTTGTGGGGGGTTCAATACCATCCGGAAGTGAACCACACGGAAGAAGGCTTCCGCATCTTTACGAATTTTCTCTTTCGGGTGGCTCATATGACGCCGGACTGGAAGCCAGATAACTTCATCGCCACGGCTGTAGAAGATATGCGCCAATCCGTGGGACCGGGCCGCGCGCTCATTGCCCTCTCTGGAGGTGTGGATTCGGCTGTGGCGGGAGCATTGGCCAAGACGGCCATTGGTGACCGGTTGACGGCGGTGCTGATTGACCACGGACTGCTCCGGGCGGGGGAAGTGGACGAGGTGCGAGAGGCCTTTCAGGACATTGATCTGAGAGTCTTGGATGCCAAAAAGGAATTTTTCCAGGCGCTCGAGGGCGTGACCGATCCTGAGCAAAAGCGGAAAATTATTGGCCGGGAGTTCATCCGGGCCTTCGAACGGGCCGAGAGCTTAATCGGGCCGCGAGAGGTCCTCATCCAGGGCACAGTTTACCCGGACGTGATTGAATCCGGGGGCCGGGGCGCCCACACCATTAAATCCCACCATAACGTCGGCGGGTTGCCGGAGGACATGGCGTTTCGTGTGGTGGAACCGCTCCGCTGGCTATTTAAGGACGAAGTGCGCCGGGTTGGCGAGGCGCTCGGGCTTCCGGAGGCGCTAGTCTGGCGTCAGCCATTTCCCGGCCCGGGATTGGCGGTGCGAATCGTGGGGACGGTGACGGAAGACAAGGTGGAGACCGTGCGTCAGGCCGATGCCATCGTCCGCCAAGAAATACACCAAGCCGGGCTGAATCGCGACATTTGGCAGGCGTTTACGGTGTTGTTGGACATTCGCTCGGTGGGGGTCATGGGGGATGCCCGAACCTATGGTTATCCCATCGTGGTGCGTGCGGTCGAGAGTTCAGACGGCATGACGGCCGATTGGGTGCGCCTCGACCACGAGTTGCTTGACCGTATGGCAAGCCGCATTGTCGGGGAGGTCGCCGGGGTGAACCGGGTGGTCTACGATATCACTTCCAAACCACCGGGTACGATTGAGTGGGAATGAATTGGGGAAAGCCGCCATCGCTGGCGGCTTTCTTGCCGAGGGCGGTATGAAAAGCCCGCTGGAGTCCAAGCTAAAAAAGGCGGAGGGATGGCTGGCTCGTGGCGAACATTTCTTGTACAATGGTCGCATAACGTTCGGATAAGGTGGCTGACAACATGATTGATCGCTACGCACGGCGAGAAATGCAGGACTTGTGGTCTGACCAGAATCGATATCAGCGCTGGCTTGAGGTTGAGCTTTTAGCGGCCGAGGCATGGGAACGGCTTGGTAAAATTCCTGCTGGCACAGCAGCCCGTCTAAGAACCGCGGCCCATGTTGATGCCAGGCGGGTCGATGCCCATGAGGCCGTGTATCATCATGATATGCTGGCGTTCATTACCGCCGTCAGCGAGAATCTGAACCCCGAGGACGCCAAATATATTCATTTCGGGCTCACCTCCACAGACGTGGTGGACACGGCCCTGGCTTCCCTGTTGACGGAGGCGCTCGACGTTATTTTAGAGGATTTGGGGCGTCTAGAGGCCGCTGTGCGGGTGCGCGCGATTGAAAATCGACGGGTTCCGGTGATTGGTCGCACCCACGGCATTCATGCTGAGCCTACTAGTCACGGACTCAAATGGGCTCTCTGGTGGGTGGAGTTGGGTCGTGATCGGGAACGGGTCAGGCGAGCCCGGGAACAGATGGCCGTCATGAAACTGTCCGGGCCGGTCGGAAACTACGCCAGTCTTCCCCCAGAGATTGAGGCCTACGTGGGCGAAAAAATGGGTCTTCGTCCGGATCCCGTGTCAACCCAAGTATTACAGCGCGATCGCCATGCCGAGGTCATCACCGCGTTGGCCATTTTAGGCAGTACGTTAGATAAAATGGCCACCGAAATTCGGCACTCGCAGCGCACCGAGGTCGGTGAGCTTGAAGAACCCTTTGCTGCCGGCCAAAGAGGCTCGTCAGCCATGCCCCACAAGAAAAATCCGATCAAGTGCGAGCAGATATCAGGACTCGCGCGTTTGTTACGAGGCTACGTGGTGCCGGCCTTGGAGGACATTCCGCTTTGGTACGAGCGTGACATTTCCCATTCATCGGTGGAACGGGTGATGCTGCCGGATGCCACCACGCTGATGGACTACCTGTTGGTGCAAATGACGCGGATTGTGGAGGGTCTAACGATTCACCCGGAACGCATGCGAGGGAATCTCGAACGGACCGGAGGGCTGGTTTTTTCGGGGAAGGTTCTGTTGGCGCTGGTCGATGGGGGACTGTCCCGGGATCGCGCCTATGAAGTGGTTCAGCGGCATGCACTGGCCGCTAGCCAAGATCCCTCGCGGAGTTTCAAAGAACGGCTGTTGGCCGATCCCGAGGTCCGGCAAGAGGTGCCGGCGGAAACACTGGAATCATTGTTTGATGTCGAACCCTATTTAGCGTATGTGGATACCATTTACCGGCGCCTAGGGCTTCTGAATGATGAAGGAGGAGAACAGTGAATCTCTTATATGAGGTCAAGGCCAAACGCGTCTACGCAACCGACGATCCGAATCGAGTGCGGGTGGAATTCAAAGATTCCGCCACCGCTTTTAACGGGCAGAAAAAGGCGGAGATTTCCGGGAAAGGGGTGGTCAACACGGC
>JAKBXD010000265.1 GCA_021840785.1 Pseudomonadota bacterium | reverse complement strand
GCAGGTTCGGTAGCTATCGCGTTAGGTGCGACATCCACACCCGACGCATGGGGGACACAGTACGTTAATGGCAGTACCTCAAGCAGTGCAGCGTCCTTAATTACCTTGCGTGTCCCGCCGCAATGGTATTATTCGGTCACCGTCAGCGGGGCCACCATCGGCACGGTCAATGGGGTGCAGGAATGACCCGGCGACCGTCCCGAGCATCCGGGGGCCTAGGATTGCGCGGACGGATTCGCTGGCAACAGCATGACTGCGCAGGGCAATGTGTGGCCGATTCCGGCTGGCATAACAATACCCTCTGCAATCCCACAGCTTATGGCCTGGTGCAGTGGCTCACGGGGACCGGGAACATCGGCTATGCGCCGGTGCCCTATCCGCACTATGCGATGTTGGGGACGGGCAGCGGTACGACGAGTGCCACGGATACGGCGCTCTTTACCCCGGTCAGCAGTACGCAAGTCCCGGCGCAACTGATGGGACCGTCGGGGAGCAATGCGGCGACCGCGACCTGGACCTTTGTCTGGGGCGCGTCGTATGGCCCGCTGAATGCGACGGAAATTGGGATGTTTGACCAAAACGGGACGCTCTGGTCCCATATTGCGGGTCTGACGCTGAATCTCAATACGTCGACCACGACAACGGTCCTCTGGGAATGGACGATTACCCTGAATTAACCGGTACTCCACAGGAGGCTTAAACGATGCTTTCTTCCGCGCTTTTTACGTGGCCTGCGGGTCATGTGGTGACGGCTCTCGAATTGAATGAAGCGGTGGCCGCCTTAAACGGGTCCGCCGATGTCGCGGTCATCAATCTGGCGAATCCGACGCCCAATCCGGCGGCGATCAGTGGGACCGTCTTGTCCCAAAGCGGCAATCTGAATGGCGCGTATCAGTGGGTAATGACGGAAACCGTGGGATTGGTAGACGGGAACGGCAATCTGCATCCCGGCGGTCAAACGGGGATGGGCACGCCCTCGAATTTGGTGAATCCCTCCAATAATCCCGTGGCGTTGACAGTACCCGCGCCGAGTGCGCGCAGTGTGAGCCGTACGATTTGGCGCACCCAGGCGGGAGGGACCACGTTTTATTTCCTTGTCACGCTCACGAATCCCCAGGTGAGCACCTGGATCGATGATGTGGCCGATGCCGATTTGGGCACGGAAACTGCGCCGACCGTCAACAATACGGGAACGGTGCTCAGCCTGCCGGTATTTGACAGTGTCCCCACGTTTAGCGTGGAAGCCGGGACGCTGATCGCCGTGACCAACGCGGACAATGCCACCACTTTGTATCGGTCGGACGGATCGGGCTGGCTGGCGTTGCCGGATCTAGCCGTGGCGAATACGTGGACGGGTGCCCAAACGTTCGAAAGTGCTACCCTCTCCGGCGTGACCACGAACAGCGGCACGATCAACGGAGGCGTTATCGCTTCGAGCACGCTTTCGGGCACGACCACGAACAGTGGCACGATCAGCGGGGGAACGATCAGCGGGGCCACGCTTTCGGGCACGACGACGAACAGCGGCACCATTAGCGGGGGCACGGTGAATCCGGCGAGCGGGACTGTGGCGGGGAATTGGAGTGCTGGCCCCGTAGTATTATGGGGAGGAGGCGTTCCATCTACACCGCCACTCAACGTGACCGCTCTGGGATGGGATTTTGACCCTGGTACCAATTCGCCGGGTACGAGTGGTTTCTTCAACAATTATGGGACAGGAAATGCCGGGGGATTTAAGTGGTGGGTCGCAGCAGAGAATGCCACATCCTGGACAAACACAGCGTCGTTAGACCCATCCGGCAATTTCTCGACGGTAGGGAGTCTCACAGTTGGCGGGACCATTAACGGGGCCACCCTCTCCGGCACGACGACCAACAGCGGCACCATCAGCGGGGGGACCTTAACTCCGGCCACGGTCACAGCCTCAACGACGGTATATGTCGCAAATAGCGCTAGTGGGACGACCCCTGGTACGACGGCAGGAACCTATCTCGGCATTGGAGATACACCGAACTTATTCATAAAGGCGTTTAATTTTTATGCAGCTCTCAACAACACAAATTTCGTGATGATTGCCTCCTCGGGCTCCGCGATATTTTTTGATGGGTCACTCAGTAGTACTGCCTCGAATTATGGAGGCTGGATAGCAATACAATCTGTGGGAGCGAACGCCCTCCAACTAGCCCCGGCTGGCAGTGTGACAACGGCCCACAACACTCTCGACAATGGATCCGGGGATATGACGGTGTCTGGGGCTCTCACCAGCGTTGGCGGTCAAGCAACCACAGGATCTTTTGGTGTAGCAACCGTCGTGGCGACGACCTCAGCCACAGTGACGACCACGGGATCCGTGACGATTTTGAGTTATACCACAGGAACGTCCGTTGGCAGTTATATCCTCTATAGCAGTGCAAACATCGATAATGGCACATCCGGGAATGATGTGGGGTTCTCGGTGACGGAAGATGCCTATACAGTAGCCTTGAGCGGAAACTCCAATGCGGCAGATGCCAATGTGACCTTTACGGGAAGCGTCTCGATTCCGAATGGACGGTATTGGAACTTTCCCGTATTTATCAATGTTGGACCGGGAGTCACGATAACGATCAGCTATAACGATCCCACCAACACCCCCAACGATATTATTTGGGCCACTATTGTGCGCGTCACCTAAGGAGGGAATCCATGTACTGGTATTACGATAGCACAGGCAACATCATCGGCTATAGCGCGACGCCTAATGCCACATGGGCCAAGCTTTATTCGCAGGTAGAATTGGATACGGCGACGAGTGCGCCGATACAAGCGAACCCGCACGGGTATACATTGCCTAGCGGCGTGCCCACTCCGATGGCGCAATGGACCGCGACCCAATCCACGACAAGCGGGACCACGACGATCACGGCTACGCTGAACAACCCGCCTGCTACGCCGCCCACCAGCGCCACGATGATGATTGGCACGACGGCAGTATCCGTACCCGTGACAAGCGGGACCGCAACCATTCCCGTGAGTTTGCACGCCACCTTGAGCGGGTATAGCGTGCCTGTGCAGGTGAGCGCAACTGGCACCGTGGCAACTACAGCAATGGTAGGGGCCGGGAGCAAGCCGCCTGTGGATGTGCAAGCCATTGCGCCCACGACAAGCGGTGATCCTTATGTGATCGGACCAACAGGCACGGGAGCTAAGACCTTCTGTCGCCAAGTGGCGATGGGATTGACGCCGGAAACGGAGATGGAAGTGCTCACGCTATCGGCTCAGAACCTCTTT
>JAKBXD010000264.1 GCA_021840785.1 Pseudomonadota bacterium | reverse complement strand
CTCCACCATCGCCTTGGTCATCTGCTTCGCTGCGGCCATGTCGTCCACCCGTTCAATGCTATCATCGATATGGGGAATCGCGGCAACGAATACATCGGCCCGGACGATTCCGATTGGCACGGCGGCCGAGCCGCGCCAATCGAGGTAAATCCTAAAACAGATCTTAGGACCACTCAGAAGGGGGCAGATCAGCATGCCTTTGATTCCTTTCCCGAATCCAAGGCAATCCAAACAGCCAATTCCATCAAAAGTGAGTCAGAGCCGAAGTCGGACCCTGTACAAGAGCATCATAAGTACTTGAGACAGATACCAAATCCGGCCTTTCGTCGGGGTCCCGATCGACGCCGATCGGGACCACGCTGCGGCCGGCATTTTCCATGATGTATCAATGGTTTGCAGGCACCATAGGCGGGGGTCCGACTTCGGCGCTGATTCACACATTGATGTCTGGCTACCGTCGTACAGATCTCCGGCAATCAGGAGTGCATCAACCTCCTCGCCGATGCAGAGCCGGACGACTTTCTCGAATGCGTGCCTGGTCGCATTACGAATGAGTTCCGCCAAGTCCGGGTCTCTCATCGCTAGCGAGCGTAAAGGCGAGTCCAATCGCACGTCGGCTGTGTGGACAAATCGGTATGCCACCATATTCCTTCCCACGCCGACGACCGACTCCCTAAATGCGCATAACATCATACGGGAAGCCCACCTACCGACAATATCCCTGTCCTGCAGTCTCATCATTTCGGTAGCGTGTCCTGCCGCATGAGGCCCAGTCCGGCGTCATGGCGCCGCACGTTATTCTAATTCACTGATTTACAGCACTTTTCTGGGATCACCGCGTGACGCCAATCGGCAACCGCCGAGACCTGCCATCTCGCCGAGGTGCCAAATTTGCTCACGATAATGTTTCGAGGTGCAGTGGGGCGCAGCGTGGTGCCGTCTCAGATTGCCGGACAGAAACCCAGAGAGGCGATCTTATAGGAATGAAATTCTACCAAGACGACAAGGTCAAGCACTTCCGTTTCCACAGAGCCCCCACCCTACTGGGATCATCCGTTACGGGCAGGCCGCCTTGGCGCCTGAGCAGGACGAGTATTTTGGTGAATGGATTACTCGCGTCAGATTTACGAATAGTGCGCCGTCGGGCACTCCGGTATATCGCCCCGAATAACGAATGAAACGTTCGCGGCCAATCGTGAAAAGCAATTGCAGCCGTGCGAAGATGTCTGCGCCGTAAATTAAACGGCATTGTTTCGTGCCTAGCACCGCTATTGTGACTCATTTTCTCTGACATCTCCGCGACAAGCAATATGAATTCGAATACGTCGACAGCGGCCATACTGCCAAATGTCGCTTCAAGGACCGAACCATAGGGTGTTTCACTTTTCGTGCATTTGCTGCCGATGAGATACATCAAGTCCAACGTCTCTCGGTCTGCCTCCTCGGTCTCCATCTCCGCGAACGTCGTGCCACCGCAACATCTGTTGATCTGCGTCCTGCGCCAATGCAGCGGCCGTCCGCAGTTCCGACATCTATGCAGCATGAGGCATTTGTGGCGAGGACATACCAACCAATAGGTCAAATCCCATGCCGCCAGCAGCCGAGGCCGTTCACGAAGGCATATCGGACACACCTTGGCGGAAGCGAAATCGAAATACTTGATATCCAAAAAGCTATAGCTGTCGACCTGTATCGGAACAACGCAGGAGTCGGTGACCTCACTCTCCGGCGATGCCCGTCGATACTCCCCCAACGTTGCTTGTCTGATCGCCTTTTCCATGAACGCGGTCTGGCACGTGGTGTCGAGCCCACTCCAGGGGCGCGTCCTTCGCTCCGCTTCACTCACAAGCTCATAATCGGCGGCTGACGCAAAGAACCAGCGTAGCCCCGGGTAACCATTGGCTTCGGCTAACCGTAAGGCAAATCCGACTGTCGATTCGTCTTGGTCAGCCGCCAATCGGATCGGGAGCTTCAGCGCTCCGGCATCGAAATCCCTCTTCATTTGCCCCAGCGCTCCGGACAGGAGTTCACGAAGTCGCCCTCATCCGGCATCCCTGCGCACATTTTCATTTCCTCCAGACGTCGCGCCGCGAAAACCATGTATTCTGCTACCGCTTACAATGCGGCTTACGTCCGACCGGCGCCAGACAGCGGAAATGCCTTTGCTGCTGTTCGGCTCAACGACCGGATTCAAGCCAATTGCCTTAAGAGAGTTGAGCGTACTTCTTGTGTTGGTGCCTTTCGCCATCGCGATTTCCCGCGTCATGATGTAAATCTTCGGGAATGAATGAACAGACCGTGCGTCGAGGGTGCGCTTCAACAGCCCATGGTCGATCTTGTTAGCACCCCTAAGCGTATGCACGCATCCGGCTCGTACAAGCACTGGGATCATTCGAAGACTCATTCCGAGTAATGCAGCCGCTTCGCGCACAGAAAAACTCTCGACGCCATCTGTACGCCGCCTGGACACCTCCGAAAGCCGTACGAATATTTGATCAAGAATAGGCTTACGATTGGCGCCACGATCCCGCCAGCACGTTATATCGCCGTTGAGGATCGAAACCAGTGTCAACCCAAGGTTCGCCTGGCGCCGCCCAGGCAGGTCCCGAAGCCGAACAAGGCCAGCCATTCTACTCCGCAGTGGGGTCGACTTTGCAGCGAGACCAGCCGCGAATGCCACAACAGCCTCATCACTGAAACGGTTCTGACGACGTCCTCCGATAGAACGCATTCTCGCTTTCAAAACCCCAAGCCGCCGCAAAACATGAATCGTTGAAACCGGAGCACCAACGATTTTCGCAGTCGTCGCCGCATCGTGGTCGGCTACAGACTCCGCCATCCATCGTTCGACAGACTGCCGATATATTCGCACTGCCGTCCGTGTACCCATGATCCGGGATTCGCCCTCGAGTTCCCCCGCCCGCAGCAGCCGACTCACGGATGAGGATGAGATGTTCAATTTTTCCGCCACTTCCTTTGCGGTCATGATTGCATGGTCGCTCCCGCTTGGCGCAAGGAAGGAGCCCCTCTTGAAGGTTCCGCGCCCCCAGTGGTCCGCAAGCCAGCGCCTGACCTCTTCGGCGATATCTCCACACCCGTTACAGCGCAGAACGCAAGACAATCTTGCAAGCCATGGCCCAAATTCGGCGTCTACGCCCGACCGTTCACCTCGTGCCTGTTTTCTGCTGCCCAGCCACTCATGCAGGCCCGTCGGCCATTCGAGAAGGATTGGAGACGCGGTCACCAGCAATGGCACGAGATCCCTGACGCGAGAGATC
>JAKBXD010000023.1 GCA_021840785.1 Pseudomonadota bacterium | reverse complement strand
ACCACCGCTCAGTGCCGCAATAAACAGGGTTAAGAAGCCCGCCTGCCAGCCCAGCCACGCACCGATCATGCCGAGCAATTTGAGATCGCCGCCGCCCATTCCGTGCCGTCCGGTCGCCCGATAATATATCGTGGCCAGCAGCCACAGGCTGCCATAGCCAATAAAGACACCGAGCAACGCATCCAGGGGCGTTACCAGCCCTATCCCCGGCCATAAAAGTGCCGATCCATTCAGCAGTAACCCAATCAGCAATCCCGGTTTGGTAATGCGATCAGGCAACAGCTGCGTCTCCAGATCAATCATGGTCAGCGCCAACAGTATCCAGGTGAACACCAAAGCCGGGATCAGCTGCCAGGTGAGGCCCAGTTGCCCGGCGACCACCAGACTGAGCAGGCCGGTCAGGAGTTCCAGCGCCGGATACCGCCAGGCAACGGAGCGGCCACAATCATGGCAGCGGCCACGCAACAAGATCCAGCTCAGGACCGGGATATTTTCCCAGGGCCGCAGCAGATGGCCGCAGTGCGGGCAGTGCGACGCGGGATGAATGATGGATTCGTGGCGAGGCACCCGATGTACCACCACATTCAGGAAACTGCCGATGAGCAGACCGAGCAGAGCGATTAAGAGATAGGCCACACTCATTGCACCCTGTGTCATGCGATTTCTTCCAGAGACAATCTGCTGAGTCTCAGTTCCAGAGACTGCACACTGACACCCAGCAGATCTGCGGCATGATGTCGGTCTCCCCCGGCCTGCCCCAGCATCTGGCGCAGTAATGCTGCTTCGGCCGTGTCTAAACCAGCCGCGGCAGCGCTTGCCGATACAGCGGCAAGCACACCGTTTTCTGGCGCCACGCGGCCAGAGGACGTAAGTTCTTCTTCAGGTAGAATATCGTCCCGCTGTAAAGCGATACGGCGCTCCAGCAAATTTTCCAGTTCGCGGACATTGCCGGGGAAGGCGTAACCACCCAGTCGCGCAAGAGTCTCCGCAGACAGCCGCGTCGGCACACCAGGCTGCGCGCCCCCGATACGCTGCAGAATCACCTCTGCCAACTGAGGAATGTCCTCCGGATGCTCACGCAAGGGAGGCATATGGAGTCGCACGACATCCAATCGATACAGGAGATCCCGACGAAAGCTACCGGCAACAACCATCTCTTGCAAATCACGGTGGGTTGCGGAGATGAAACGCAGATCCAGGGGAATTTCCCGCGATGCGCCCAATGGACGAATGCTGCGCTCCTGAATGGCGCGCAGGAGCTTAACCTGCACCATCATCGGTAGCTCACCGACCTCATCCAGGAAAATGGTACCGCCATTGGCCGCCACAAAGAGCCCCTCGCGGCGCTGTACAGCACCGGAGTAAGCCCCCTTTTCGGCACCAAAGAGCTCGCTTTCTACCAGTCCATCGGGAATGGCGCCGCAGTTGACGGCCACGAAAGGCTTGTCGTGACGGACCCCCGAGGCGTGTATCGCACGCGCTGCCAACTCCTTACCCGTACCAGACTCACCGGTAATATGTACCGGCGCGTTACTTCGCGCGACACGGCGGATATCGTCGCGCAAGCGCCGCATGACCGGGGAATCGCCCACCAACCTTTGCGTACCGTCCGAACCCATCGGTGACAGGCGAGCGAGATCAACGGCTTGCGATATCAGTCGCCGCAGACGCGTAAGTTCGATGGGCTTAGCCATGTAATCAAAGGCCCCTGCCTGCATCGCCTCGACGGCTCCATCGGCGGAAGAGTAGGCCGTAATCACGGCGACCGGTACTCGCGGATGCAACGCGTGTAGACGACGTACCAGATCGATACCCGAACCATCCGGCAAACGCAGATCGCTCAAGCATAAAGAGGGGGCACCTTCGGCGAGGCGGGCGAAGGCCTCTGCGAGGGAATAGGCACCGGTGACAGCGATTCCCATACCTTGCAACGTAATGCCCAGCAATTCAACGATATTCGGCTCATCATCCACGATCAGGGCAGGTGGCAATACGGAAAAATCGGCCATCATTCCTCCCCCTCCAGACACCAGCAGGGGAGAAAAATCCGGAATAGCACACCTCCCTGTGGATGATTTTCACAATCAATGTGACCGCCATTGATGCGCAATAGTTCGCGCACCATAGACAAGCCCAGCCCGGTACCCTGTGAATTGGTCGTAAAAAACGGTTCAAAAATGCGTTCCATCACCTCCGGCTGTAAGCCCGATCCAAAATCCCGCAATGTCACCATGACAGTTTCCTTGTCCGTACGCACCGTCTCGATTTCCACCCGCACCGTCGCATCTTCTGCCACCCCATACTGCGCACTGTTATGCAGCAGATTCCAGAATACCTGGCGGAGCTGTGCAGGATCGGCATAAACCCGGAGCTGCGCGGAAATTTCCCAGATAACGATCGTCATAGATGCAAGTAACGGATCGGCCTGCAACTCGGCGATGAGCACCGGCAACCAATTTGCCAACGGGATGGGCTCGGAATGCGCCGGGCTGGGGCGGGCCATCTCCAGTACCGATTCGACGATGGCATTGATGCGCACCGTCTCTCGTTCCAGTATCTCAAAAAGATGCCGCGAGTCGGGGGTTTCCACGCGCTCACCAAGCAAGTTACCGGCGTGGCGAATCACGCTGAGCGGGTTACGAATTTCATGGGCAATATTAGCCGCCAGACGACCCAGCGCCGCCAGTTGGGCCTCCCGTTCGCGGGCACGCAAGGCTGAGGCGTCACGGAACAGCAATAGACGATAGGGACTCCGGGGCAGAGCGATGTTACGTACCAGCAGGGTCTGTGCACTATCCTGCAGGGTTGGATCACGTCCGCCCAAGGTGATCATCATCTCGCTGTCACCCTGTGCTGGTTGTTGCAACGCGGTGGCCAGCCGCGGCTGCACCAGATCGAGGTCGACAGGTGCGGAAGTCCATAGCCGGTATCCCGAAAGCGTCCGCGCAATGGGATTACTGAGAATAACGCGGTTTTGCCGATCCAGCACGAAAACACCCACATCCATATGCTGTACAATTTCCCGGTTCAAGGCGTTGAGATTGACGACCTCTGCATCCCTTTGCAGTGCCAGACGATTGCCGCGTTCCAGGCTGATGACCAGGCTGTCGGCCAGCACCGCCACGGCCACCAGCGCCAGTACATATATAAAAAGCTGACCAAGCGGCGGGTGCACCGTAGCCATTCCACCCAGGAGCGGCTCACCAACCAGCAGTGCAAGTAATATCCACACAAAAACAAAAGCGCTTTTGCCGCGCAGAAGGCTCGCCGTGGACACCAGCAGCAGGAAGAGATGAATACTAAAGGGACCACTGACCCCCCCCCCGAAATGCAATAACAGCAGCACCAGCAAGGTATCCGTCGATACCTGAATCCAGGCGTGGCGACGCGGTTGCACCGGCCGCCGTAACAACAGTGCCAGCAGATAACCGAGACTGACCGTGGCGGCCACCAGGGCAAGGACACGCAACAATCTTGCGTGTCCTCCCAGATCAATAATGGTCTCGCTGGCTGGCAAGTGTAACAGAACGGCAATAACCGCTGCGATGAGCAGCCGGTAGGCGGAAATCCCCCAAAGGCGCCGCCAGTCACCCACCATCTCCGGCATATTATGCGCCCCGCCACTGAGTTCTGCTGAACGTTACGACACCATAATTCATCGCACCACTACCGCCCACGACCATATTAGCGACGTTCTGCACAAAATATCTGCGTATATACGGGGAGACAAGATCAAAGATTGGTCACCCGCAGGACCTCTTCAAGACTAGTGACACCCTCCCTGATCCGCCTCAATCCGTTTTGCCGCATGGTCAGCACTCCCTCTTGTGTCGCCTGCCGCGCCAGATCGATGGAAGTACCACCGCGCATAATGATTTCACGCATAGCATCGCTCACCGGCATCACCTGATAGAGTCCCATCCGGCCTTTATATCCGGTGTTGTTGCACTGATCACAGCCCACCGCGCCCAGAGGACGCCAACCCTGCAGATCCTCGTGCGTAAATCCCGCCTCAATCAGGGCCTGTTCGGGAATGCGCAACGGCTTTTTACAATGCGGACAGAGTTTGCGTGCGAGTCGCTGCGCCATCACCAAGTGCACACCGCCTGCTATGTTATAGGTAGGGATGCCCATATTTTCCAGACGGGTGAGACTCTGTGGTGCATCATTGGTATGCAGGGTGGCCAACACCAGATGACCCGTCTGGGCGGCTTTGATGGCCGTTTCCGCGGTTTCCAGATCACGCACCTCACCGACCATAATGATGTCAGGGTCCTGACGCAGAAAGGAACGCAAGGCGGTGGCAAAGTTGAGACCGATACGCTCGTTGATATTCACCTGATTAATCCCGTACACCGGGATTTCCACAGGATCCTCTGCGGTACTGATATTGCAGTCGCCGGTATTGAGAATATTCAGCGCGGTGTAAAGAGTCGTCGTTTTACCCGAACCCGTGGGGCCGGTGACCAGGATCATACCGTAGGGCCGGTGGATGGCCTCTTCAAAAGCTTTGCGCTGGTCCGGCAAAAAGCCCAATTGTTCTATGGGCACCTTGGAACTGGCCGGATCCAGCAAGCGCAGCACAATGGTTTCGCCAAAACTGGTGGGCAAAAAAGAAACCCGGAAATCAATAACCCGCGCCGGCGGCACCCTGACCCGCAAACGGCCATCCTGGGGTAAACGCCGCTCAGAAATATCCAGACGACAGAGAATCTTCAGGCGCGAAGTGACACCGTCACGCAACGCCACCGGCGGATGCAACACATCCTGCAATACGCCATCGAGTCGGTAACGCACCCGAAAGTCCTTTTCGTACGGTTCCAGATGAATGTCGGAAACCCCGCGTTGAATGGCATCCAAGAGCAATTGCCGGGCAAAACGCACCACGGGTGCATCCTCGACACTGCCATCACTCTCCTGGGCAAGATCGAATTCTTCCTGCTCTTCTTCGCCGCGCGGTTTATCCATGAAAACATCGTCAATCCCGCCTTGCATACTGTTGGCTGCGGCATTCACCGCCTTTACCAGCTTATTGGCCTCGACCAGTATTGGCAACACCTGCAGACCCGTGTTGAACTTCACATCCTCCACCGCCTTAAAATCCGTAGGGTCCGCCATGGCGAGGTAGAGGGTGTCCCCATGCTTCGACAAGGGCAGCACCAGATAGCGGGTCATCAGTCCTTTGTCGAGCTTCCGAATAAGCAACTCATTAATCATGACCGCATCCAGATCAAGCATGGGCATGTTATAGCGCGCAGAAAGGTGCGCCATAAGCACAGAGGCAGGAACGGCACCCCTTTCAACCGCATAAAACAGCAGCGGCATCTTGCCACGCGCCGGATCGGCGGCAAGGCGTTGCAACTGCGCCTCATCGCTTAACCCGTTGCTGACCAACGCCCGCAATACGGGCGTCAACGTGATGTGTGCTGGATTTGTAGCCATCGGCGTAAGGTCTCCTCCACGGCGGCGGTCTGCGGCAAAGTTCCCGTCCATATTCGAAAGCTCTCCGCGCCTTGTTCTACCAACATGCCCAGCCCATCCATCGCGCCCAGCCCGGCCTGCCGGGCGGCGCGTAGTAAGGGCGTTTCCAATGGGTTATAGACGATATCGTATACACTGCCGTTTCTGGGCATGCGCGCCAGATCCAACTCCGGATGCCCCTCTCCGTGCAGCCCGCGCGCGCTGGTATTGACCAGTAACGCACTGTGGGGCAATACCGCAGACAATGCCGCCGCATCCAACGGAATGGGGTGCACCGGGAGATCGGAAAACTGTGCAGCCAGAGATTCGGCACGCGACAGGTGACGATTCGCCAAATAAATAGCCGGACATCCGGCATGACCGAGGGTGTAGACAATGGCCCGGGCCGCCCCTCCAGCGCCAATCACGGTCGCCGGACATTGTCGCCAGCCAATCCCCGCGGCACGCTCCAGCGCCCGCTGAAAACCGAGTGCATCCGTATTGTGTCCCTCCATACCCGAGGGCGTAAAGCACACGGTGTTCACCGCACCGATGGCACGCGCCTCGGCGCTCAGTTGCTGCATCCGCGGCAACACGGCCTCTTTATGGGGGACTGTAACATTCACGCCACGCACGCCAAGCGCCGGCAGTCCGGCCAACGCCGCGGCGATCGCCGCTTCATGCACCGGGAAAGGCACATAAACCAGGTCTCGATCCTGCTGTGCGGCAAAGAGGCGATGCATCCATGGCGAGAGGCTATGAGTGACCGGATGACCGAGAATGCCATAAACGGCCGTGCCGCCACCGGGATGCCAACAATTGCTGGTGTCAGGTTGTGGGAAGAGCGCCATACGATCTTTCCTTTGCGATGATTTCCGTCCTTTTGGAGAGATGGACAAGCAGATCTGGCCAGTTATCTCCGGGCAAAATATTACCCAGAGTCATGGGACGCTGCGCCCCGGTAACGTGCGCCCAGGGCAGGCGTTGCCCCAGCAAACACTGACCGCCCAGCCAGGCAAAGGCCAACGCCTCCAACGCCTGACTGGGAATGCCGCTGTACTGCCCACCGTGCAAAATTCGGGTCTCTGCCAGAGTCCCCTGCAGGACGCGCATCAGAGTCGGGTTTTCGGCGCCCCCACCGAACACCAGCATTTCCGCAGCACCCGGAGTCCAGGTCCTTATCGCCTGTGCCACAGAAACCGCGGTCAATGCCGTCAGTGTGGCCAGAAAATCCGCCGCAGTGCCCCGCCAGGATGACCACCATTGCGTCACCAGGGGCAATCCGAAAACTTCCCGCCCGGTGCTTTTGGGAGGTGGTTGCCGGAAAAACCTGTGGGTCAGCCGGTCCGCTAACCATACAGCATCGCAAAGTCCGTCGGCGGCCATTTGCCCATCCACATCACAGGTCGATCGCCCATCGCTGCACAAATACACGGCGGCATCCATCAGCACATTGCCTGGCCCGCAGTCGAAAGCCAGTAATGGACGGGGATCGTCCATGCCCGGCAACCAGGTCACGTTGGCCATACCACCGAGATTGAGTACCAGACGGGGTTGTTTTCCCTGAAAGCAGAATTGATGGAAAGGCGGCACCAGCGGCGCCCCTTCTCCCCCGGCCGCCACATCGGCACGCCGGAAATCGTGGACCACGGTCAGACCAGTGGCCACGGCAATATCCGCCGCCGCACCAATTTGCAGCGTAAAGCCGGGCGTCACATGCGGTTGATGACGAATGGTTTGCCCGTGCAAGGCGATAAAGTCTACCGGACCGAGATGGGCAATGGCAGCACTCGCCAATTGGGCGTAACAGGCACCCAGACGCCGGTCAAGCCGCGCCATCGCCTCAACGCTCAGTGGCCCATTGGCAGCCAGCACCTCCGCACGCAACGCCGGATCAAAAGCGCACCCAAAGACACCCTGGTAACCCGCACAGCCCGCGACGTCAAAATCCAGCACCGAGGCATCCACACCGTCGGCGCTGGTCCCAGACATCAGACCCAGACCACGCAAGTCGACCTACCTAGCCAACAAGCGCGTCAACCGGTACAGCATCAACGCATCAGTGATCCCCGTCATGTGCTCCGTGCCCATGCACATGACCATGGGCCAGCTCTTCGGTGGTGGCATCCCGCACTTCCAGCACCGTCACATCGAAGTTCAGAGTCATCCCAGCCAGCGGGTGATTGAGATCGACGGTAATTTCGTTGCCTTCGATATCGATTACCGTGGCAAGGCGTGTGCCGTCTTCAGTCATGGTCTCAAACTGGGTGCCGATCTCCAGCTCTTCCGGATCGTCAAAATCCTCAACACCCACCACTTCCACCAGATCTTCGTCCCAATCGCCATAGCCTTCTTCGGGAGGGATGGAGACCTCTAGCTTATCGCCGACACGACGCCCCGCCAGAGCCTGCTCCAGGCCGGGGATGATGCCGTGGTGGCCATGGAGATAGACGAGGGGCTCTTCACCCACGGAGCTATCAATCAGTTCCCCCTCTTCATCGGTCAGGGAATAGTCGATAGTGACGACTTTGTCTTTGCTGATCATCATGGCGCGAGTCCTATGGGTTAAGGGCCTGAAAAGATACTGCTATGGTAGTTTCTAGCCGATTTTAGCCTGACTGCGCGGAAACGGCAAAATTTCCCGGCTATCCCAATGACGCCAATGGGGTTCAAGAATCTGACTGAACGCCGTCACCCAGAGGGGGTTGTCGTTGAGCGCAGGAATATAGCGTAGTTCCTGGCCACCCGCCTGGAGGAAGGTTTCTTTGCCTTCCAAGGCGATTTCCTGCAGCGTTTCCACGCAGTCCGCACTAAAACCGGGGCAGACGATATCAATGCGGGACACCCCGGAATGCGCCAACTCGACGAGTGTTTTATCCGTATAGGGCTGCAGCCATTTGGCGGCGCCGAAGCGACTTTGGAAAGTCTGTATCCATTGGTCATCGGACAAAGCGAGTTCCTTTACCAGCAATGCGGTGGTCTTCTCGCATTGGCTGCGGTAGGGATCACCCTTGGCAACAGCGCTTTCCGGCAAGCCGTGAAAGGAAATCAGCAATCGCTCCGCCTGTCCGTGCTCACGCCACCAGGCACGGATACTGTCCGCCAGGGCGTGAATATAGGCAGGGTGTTCATACCAGTCCCGAATCATGCGAATTTCCGGAATCTCCCGCCATTGTCGTAATTCTTTGCCCACGGCATCAAAAATGGAGGCGGTGGTAGCTGCCGCATATTGGGGATAAAGCGGCACCACAAAAAGCTTGCGGCATCCGGCATCACGCAGCACCGCCAAGCCTTGCGCAATCGACGGCTTACCGTAGCGCATAGCCAACTTCACCCGAACCTGGCCGGGACACTGTTGATCCCAGTGGGCCTGCAACGCATCACACTGGCGCTGGCTATAGACCATCAGGGGTGATCCGTCGGGAAGCCAGATACTGGCATAATTGCGCGCCGAGCGGGCGGGACGAAACAGCAGAATGGGCCCATTCAGAATGGGCCACCAGAGTATCCGCGGAAGTTCTACCACTCGGGCATCACTGAGAAATTCGCGCAGGTAGCGACGCACCGCCGGAGCGGTAGGCGCGTCAGGGGTGCCCAGATTGACGACCAGAATACCAATCATGTTTCGTTCTCCAGCGTGATGCAAACGGGCGCGTGATCTGATGGACGCTCTGCCGCCCGCGCGGCGCGGTCGATGACGACATTCCGAGTGCGCGCAAGGAGCGGACTCGAGGCCAGGATCAGGTCGATGCGCAGCCCCTGATTGCGCCGGAACGCTGCCGCGCGGTAATCCCACCAGCTCCACTCCTGCGCGTCCGGGTATAGGCTGCGGTAACTGTCGTGCAGCCCGAGGTCCAACAACGCACCCAGCGCCGCCCGTTCGGGAGGTGAGCAAAGTATGCCATCCCCCCAGACCGCAGCATCGCAAACATCACGGGCGTCCGGAGCAACATTGAAATCCCCCACCAGCAACAATTGCGGCCAACGCTGCAACTCCTCGGCAAGCAGCGCGCGCAGACGCTCCAACCATTGTAATTTATAGGGATACTTGTCGCTGTCTAAGGACTGGCCGTTGGGCACATAAACATTGATGACGCGTAAGTCACCAAAGCTGGCGGCGCACAGTCGTGCCTGCCCGTCACCCCCATCTGGCCAGTCACAACGGGCGTCCTCAGGTGTCGCCCGGCTCAGGATGGCAACACCGTTATAAGTCGGCTGACCGTGATAGAGCGACAGATAACCGGCGTCCGCCAGTTCGGTCGCCGGGAAACACGCATCGACCAACTTGGTCTCCTGCAGACAAAGGACATCGGGCTGCTCACTACCCAGCCATTCCAGCACTTGCGGGAGACGCACCTTCAGGGAGTTGACGTTCCAGGTGGCAACTTTCACGAAAGTTACTGGGGCACAGTGGCGCTGATGCTGGGACGTTGACGCAGGGCGTGCATCCAGGTCGTCAATTCCGGGAATTGCAACAAGAAATCCGGCGCGCGCAGATCGACATAACCGACCGCGGCGATGGTCGCAATCTGCGCCAGATTTAACACTGGCGCTGCTCCCACATCTTTCCACCCGCACGTCTCCTCCTGCAGCATCGCCAATGCGGCAAGGATCTTGCCACGGACACGCTGCAACATATCGAGATCCTGACAATCGTTACTGTGGCGTTGCTCCAACACCCAGGCAACCGTACTATCCATAATGCCGCTGGCCAGCGCTTCAATTCGCAATGTCGCAATACGGGCTTCCGGATCATGCGGGATGATGGCTGGTTCGGGGCGCAAAATTTCCAGATATTGGATAATCACTGCTGAGTCATATACGGCCGGGCCGTCATCACGCACCAGCACAGGGATCTTACCCAGGGGATTGTGCTCCAGTGCGCCATGGTCGGCGGCGCGGAGATCCACCCACTCCAAAACACAGGGGATGTTTTTTTCCAGCAGTGCGATACGCACTTTCCGAGCATAGGGGCTGGTCCGCGTAGCATAAAGTCGCATTTTCATCTCTCCTTTTCTACTGAGTCTGGACGGCTATCTGTTATCATGACGAAAGCATCGCCCCAAGCCAACCCCAGAAAGATAAACAAGCCATGAATTACGACCACCATCATCACGCCGGCAATGCCGCCGACTGCGTCAAGCATCTGGCCCTGAGCCTCACTTTGCAAGCCCTGATCCGTAAGGACACGCCACTCGCTTACATCGACACTCACGCAGGAGCGGGGCAATATACCTTAGGCGCGCAAGGAGAACACTTGCACGGTGTTTCGCGCCTGTGGGCAGACCGGCGCAGCCTGCCACACGCGGGTGCATGGCTGAAAATCATCAGCAATGAGAACGATGACGGCATGTTACGCCACTACCCCGGCTCCCCCGTCCTTGCCGCCACCCTACTCCGGCCTGGCGACCGGATGGTGCTCTGCGAACAGCAGCCCGAGGTGGCAACGCGCCTGCGCAAGGCGATGGGCCAACGGGCGCATACCAGCATCCTCAGCGAAGATGGTTATCGCGCCCTCTTCGGCCTGATCCCCCCGCCTGAAAAACGTGGTCTGGTCCTGATCGACCCGCCCTTTGAGCGCAGAGATGAATGGGAGCGCCTCGCGGACACCCTGATCCGCGCCTATCGGCGCTGGCCGCAAGGGGTGTATCTCGTCTGGTACCCGGTAAAAATCCGCGGTACGATCACCAGATTGTGGCAGGCTTTGCGTAAGCACCTGCCCACTTTTACCTGCGAACTGTTGCAGATGCCGGAGGAAGGCCGGGAACAGCTTTTTGGCAGCGGGCTGATCGTGGTGAATGCGCCCTGGGGCCTGCGCGAGGCGCTTAGCGCCGCCCTGACAGAACTAGGTCCACTGCTCACTGAGGCACAAAGTGGCGGGCTGTGGTCCCTGCGTTGCCAGGGCTGGCCGGGTCCGGACAAGGCTTAGTACCACCTACCAAACGCCACCGTTGGGTCCGTCACCGCGTGTTTTAACGAAGGAATACTCATGAGTGCCTCGACACTGTCCAATATCGACCACGTGCGCAAACTGCTCCTCTACGGCGGGCCGCTCGCGCAGTTTCAAGGGGAACTGGTCAAGCAGCCAGGTCAGGAAATCAGTGTTGCCGTGCTCTATCAACTAGCCCTGCGCTATGGCGTTATCAGCCCAACAGCGGCGCGGGAAGGGCTCGCCCTGCTCGCTACAGCGGGCACCGCTGGTGATACCGGGCGCGCCATTCTGGAACGGGTACTGACCGAAGGGGATTTTTTGGCCGTGCGGGTAATGCGTTGAGAAGTCGTGATTATGCGCCTTTATAGCTGGAACGTGAACGGCTGGCGCGCCGCCTGTCGCAAAGGCTTAGGCCACTGGGTCGCGGCGACGCAACCGGATGTGCTCTGCATACAGGAAAGCAAGGCCGATCCGGATCGTCTTCCAGTGGCAGAAACCCTACTGGAGGGCTACGATAGCCGCTGGGCGGTTGCCGAGCGCCCCGGTTACAGCGGCGTTACCACTTTCAGCAAAGCGCCTTGCCGACCGGTAGCAACGGGCCTGGGCATCCCGCGCTTCGACCGGGAAGGTCGCGTGCTTATCACCGACTGCGGTGATTTCGACCTGTATAACGTCTACTTCCCCAACGGCAAGAAGGATACCGAACGCCTCGCCTTCAAACTGGATTTCTACGCTGCCTTTCTGGAGTTGATCAACGCCCGGGTCGCCACCGGTCGGGCTGTGGTATTTTGTGGCGACGTTAACACCGCCCATCAGGCCATCGACCTCGCGCGCCCTAAAGAGAATGCGAAAATATCCGGTTTTCTCCCCGAAGAACGGGCTTGCCTGGACCAGTGGGTAGCGGCCGGCTGGGTGGATAGCTTCCGTCACCTACACCCGGACAGCATAACGTATTCCTGGTGGAGCCAGCGCACCAACGCCCGCGTCCGCAATATCGGCTGGCGCCTTGATTATTTTTGGATACATGAAAGTCTGCTGCCGCGCCTGCGCGGAGCGGGGATTGCCACCGATGTGACCGGCTCCGATCATTGCCCGGTCTGGCTGGAGTTAGGCTGAATGAACCTCGAACAATATGCTGCCCTCGCTATCACTGCCCTGCATACAGTAACCGATTACCGGCGTTGGGGAGCCAGCCGTTTTGCCGCTGCCGGGCTCGACTTCAGCCAGGGCCAACAGCAACCTCGCGCCGAAGCCGACACCCTGATCGCCTGGGCGCTGCATCTGGAACCGGAAGACCTTGCAGAACTCGGCGCGGCCCGCCTGCTGGATGGTGAGAAAAGCACAATCCTCAACTACTTCTATCAGCGGGAGATTCTCCGTCGCCCCACCGCCTACATCACCGGTGAAGCCTGGTTTGCCGGACTGCGTTTCAGCGTCGATGAGCGTGTCCTCATCCCGCGCAGCCTGCTGGAGCCCTTTATTGAAGAGGGCTTCGCGCCCTGGGTAGAGGCGTCGCAGGTACAGCGTATTTTGGAGATCGGCACAGGTTCCGGTTGTATGGCCATCATCCTGGCTCTGCGCTTTCCGGACAGCGAAGTGGATGCGGTGGACATTTCCGCCGAGGCCCTCGCCGTAGCCCGCGCAAATGTGCGGCGTTATGGCGTGGAGGACCGCGTGCATCTGCATCAGTCCGACCTCTTCGCCGCATTGGATGGACAGCGCTACGACCTGATCCTCAGCAATCCGCCCTATGTGGACGCGGCGGCCATGGCGGAGTTGCCCCCCGAATACCGGCACGAGCCTCGTCTCGCCTTGGCCGCCGGCGACGATGGCCTGGATTGCCTGCTCCCTCTGCTGGAGCAGGCGCCACAGCACCTGCAGACGGGCGGCGTCCTGGTGGTGGAAACCGGCGATGCCGAAGCGGCCCTCATCCGCCGTCGTCCCGATCTGCCCCTGATCTGGCTGGAGCATCCGGCGGGCGGCTCCGGTGCATTTCTAATGATGGCAACGGCCGACGACGGCTTCTAAGGCAGCGCCGCATCAAAGTTATGCCGTCGTGCAACCCGTTCCAGAAAAGCAAGCATCGTCCGCGACTGAATATTAGCGTTAACATTAAACCGGGCCAACGTCCAAGGATCCCACCTGATGGAAACAGCACAGTCCCTTTCTAAAACCTGGCCCCTCTTTGCGGGAGGGGGCCTCGCCCTCGGTATGGGCTCCTTCGACGGCGCCTCGGTGCAGGGTATTTTCCCCTACGTCGCGGGCGGCCTCTCCACCAGCAGCGATCATGCCCTCTGGACCCTGACCTACTTTATTGTTCACTGGTCACTGGGGATTACCCTGATGCCCTGGACGACAGCCCGCTTCGGGATGCGCCGCGTCTTTCAGATGGCGGTCACCGTGGCTATGGTGGGCACCGTCATCAGTGTGGCGACCGATAATCTCTGGATTATGCTGCTGTCCCGCGCTCTACAAGGTATAGCGGCGGGGCTTCTCGTCCCCCTCAGCCAGAGTCTGTTCTTACGCCACAGCCCCGGCCGATTTCACGGCCCCGTAACCATCTTCTGGAGTAACGCCATGCTGGTACCCTTTTTCTTCGGGCCAGCCATTGGCGGCCTGCTGGCGACGGAACTCGGCTATCGCAGCATTTTTCTGCTCTCCCTGCCGATCTGGGGCGTCGCCCTTTTTCTGGGCAGTGCGGGCATTCCCAAAGATCACGGTGATCCCCTGACGCCGCCTTTCGACGGTTGGGGCTTCGGCCTGCTCTACGGCGGACTGATGAGCATGCAGGTGGTGCTGGATCAGGGCGAGCAGTACGGCTGGTGGCATTCTACCTTCATTCTGAAAATGACCCTGTTCGCCTTCGTCTTCCTGTTGCTTTTTGCCTGGCGCGAAAACGAGACTCGCCATCCCCTGCTCCAACTGCACTTTTTGCACCGGCGCAATTACTGGCTGGGGCTGCTGCTGCTGTGCCTGGGCTGGGCCATGTTCATGGGCTGGGCCTCCATGCTACCCCTCTGGGCGGAGGAAACCCTCAGCTTCAACGGCTTCTGGGGGAGCGCGGTGCTCATTCCCATTGGTCTTGGCGCTATTCCCTTGTCGACCCAGATGGACCGCCTGCGCGGGCTACTGGGACTGCGTCGGCTGACGACCCTCTGCTTTGCCATTTTTGCCTTCGCCTACGGTAGCGCTTATCTCAGTCCCATCAGCAGTCTGAGCGATCTGTTTTGGCCGATGCTGTTCATCGGCATGGGCGTCGGTATGCTCTTCGTGCCGCTAACCATGGTTATCCTCTCCGGCCTCAGTGCTGCGGAAATTCCCTCAGCAGCCACCACCAGCAATTTCATTCGCGTCTTCAGCGCCAACATCGGGGTGAGCCTGCTGAGCGTCTACTGGGCCCGCTACAGCGCCCTTGCCAGCGACCATCTGCGCGGCCACATCAGCCGTTTCGATCCGGAAGTGGCGCTCTCAGCCCAACACCTGCACACCCTGATCGAGGTGCAGGCGGGCACCCTGAGCATCGACAACCTGCTGCGCCTGTCGATGTGGATCTGCCTGATAGCGGCCATTACCGCCTACGTCTTTATCATCCCGCCCAGCGCCCTGCGCAGCGCCGATGGTCCGCGCAATTATGTGGAGGAGGAAGAGGACGAGTTTTCCACAGTAGTGGCCAGTGCCGCCGCCAGGGAAGGCGTCACCACCACCTCCTGACGCGGGCGTGGTATTTCGATGCCCGCCTGCTCCAGGGCATCCGCCAGTGCCCAGTTATATTTGGCGCGGGTTCCGCCGGGACGTATCAGTCCCGCCCGTTCCACCCAGACGATCATCTCGCAGTCATAGCCCGCGTCTCCGAACGCGTTCAACCACAAGGTCGGCAGATAACGTTCATCCCTTGCTGTCAGGGGCAAGGAGAGGGCGGTTTCTATGACCAGATTCCGCAATCGTTCCCGGTCGGTACCGTAGGGCACGCGAAACGGGATATGAATCCGCATAACCGGGTCATCCAGACTCCAGTTGATCACCTCGCCATTCACAAACTGGGAGTTGGGTACCAGGATATCCACATGGTCGTTGGTCACGATCTGGGTGTAGCGCACGCCCAGCTTTTTGACCTCGCCATGCAGGCCGTTTTCTTTGATCTGGATGTAGTCGCCTACCTTGATGCTGCGTTCAAAGAGCAAAATGAGTCCGGACGCAAAATTGCTGAAAATATTCTGCAACCCGAAACCCAGACCGACACCCACCACACCGCCCAAGAGAGCCAGACTGCTGAGATTGACGCCGATTGTCTGCAGGGCAATGAAAATGCCCAGAGCAATAACCATGTAGTAGGTAAGCCGCGAGATGGCGTAAGCCGTGGCATGATCCAGTTGCCGGCTCAGTACCCGGCGCGTGAATCGCCGCACCCAGGCCGCCCCCCACCATAAAAAAACCAGGATAATCAGAAATTCAACCATACCGATGGGCTCGACAATCATCCCCCCGGGCAGCGTCCACGGGGCGGTAAACCAGTGCCAGAAACCTCCCAGATAATCATGCATTATGCGCATCCCCATCGATCCTCGGCTCCAGTACAGTATCCAAGATACAACAACCCCTGCCGTAAAGCGCTGGCTTGCGTTACACTAAAGCAAAAATTTCGTGCATAAGGTAGCCCTGTGAAAGCATTTGTCAGCCATGCCCTGCAAGGGGCGCTTCAACAACTCCACGCCCAGGGCAGCATCCCAGGGATTCCCGCCACCCTGGAGCTGGATCGCCCCAAACAGGTGGAACATGGCCATCTCGCCAGCAACATCGCCCTGCTCCTCGCCAAAGCGGTCGGACGCAAGCCCCGCGACATCGCCAACGATATCGTCGCGGCCCTGCCTGCCTCGGAATGGATTGCCCGCACCGAGATTGCCGGCCCCGGCTTCATCAATTTCTTTTTGCGGCCCGCCGCCTTTCACGCCGTCATCCACCGGGTACGTACCGAAAAAGAGCGCTTCGGCGCCAACCGAAATGGCGTCGGCCAGCGCCTGCAACTGGAGTTCGTCTCCGCCAACCCCACCGGCCCCCTGCACGTCGGGCATGGGCGCGGCGCCGCCTATGGCGCCAGCCTCGCCAATATCCTCCGCTTTAACGGCTTCGACATCTTTTGTGAATACTATGTCAACGACGCCGGGCGGCAAATGGATATTCTCGCGGCCAGCGTCTACCTGCGCTATCTCGAAGCCGCCGGGGCGCTGCCCTGGCCCTTCCCTGAGAACGGTTATCGCGGCGACTATGTGGGCGAAATAGCGGCGCATCTCCGGGAGCAGGTCGGCGACCGCTTACAGCACGCGGCGGCCGGATTGCCGAACCTGCCCGAGATGAGCGACGGTGATATCGCCATCGACGCCCTCATCGCCCACCTGAAGCAGTCCCTCGGTGCCGACTATCGCACCCTGCACAGCGCCGGACTGGACGAGATTCTCGCCGACATCCGCGAGGATCTGGAGGGCTTCGGTGTGCATTACGAGCGCTGGTATTCCGAGCGCAGCCTGATGGATACGGGTGCGGTCGATGCTGCCGTCGCCGCCCTCGAAAAAGCCGGACATTGTTACACCCAGGAGGGCGCCCTCTGGTTCCGCGCCACTGCCTTTGATGACGACAAGGACCGGGTTTTGCGTCGCGACAATGGCGCCTATACCTACTTTGCCTCCGATGTGGCCTACCATGCCGAAAAATTTGCCCGCGGCTTCACCCACGTCATCGACATGTGGG
>JAKBXD010000263.1 GCA_021840785.1 Pseudomonadota bacterium | reverse complement strand
AGATTATGCTCGAACGGTTGGCGTAACCTAGATGGCCAGAATGCTTCATGCACCTGCTTTGGGAAGACACCTTTAATGATGAGGTCATCAGGGAAAGAGCAAAGGTTCGCCATGAGCCGGAAGAACCCAGCCATGCCAATCGTGGACAATACTTGAGGCGGTCGTTCGTGCTTGTTCGGCGTCCCATGCCAATATGCTCGGTGCCGGGGTGGTCTTTCCGGCCCGGGTGGCCACGGCGTCGCCTACCAAGATAAACCCCGGCCCTTGATATGCTAAATGGCCAGGGGTATGGCCGGGCGAAGAAACCGCCACCAGCGGGCCCACATGATCGCCCGGAACGATAATGTGATAGTTGTGCGGTGCTGGTACCCGAATTAGGCTTCCAATGATTCGCTTAATTCCCGGACGTGGTTTGTGGCCGAGGATATAAGGGAGATCCTTCTTGGGCAACCAGACTCGGGCCCCGCTTTTTTCCGCCAGCCAGGCGAGGCTACCAATATGGTCCACGTCATAATGAGTGATAAGGATGTCGTGGATCGGCGCCCCGGAAAGTTCTTCCCAAATCGCCAGCCCACGATTTGGTAGACAAGTGTCCACCAATAGATGGGTCTCTGGTCCCGAAACGTAATAGACATAGCTTCGTTTCGAGCTTTCCATACAATAGACCTGGACATTGCCTTTGACAGGGATTTCACGCATGCTTGACGGGACCTCCTGTGATGAGCATACGCCATGCGGGGCTACCTTTCCACTAGTCTCTGGGGGCCTCGGTCAATTGCTTTTTCCTCAACTACCATCGTCTTCTCTGAGCCATCGTGACCTGAAGTTGGGTGCCACCCATTAGGAAAATGGTGCTCCTTAGAGCTTTGGGCCAAGGGGTGCTGTCAGCCTGCGAAGTAAGGCGCTGGTGGATGGTTATGGGGCCGGGAAGCTGTTAGGTATTGGATGACCTGACGCGGATTAGGATGCTAACGGGGGGCGTCCGTCGGCATGATCGGTAGACTTTGTGTCATAAGCGTTGTGCCAGCTTCCAACGTGTGCCCAAGTGGACACGTGCGCGCAGAAATCGCGACAAGTGCCGGACCGCTTTAGGGTCCAACGTCGATTACCGGTCGAATGACTGACGACCGAATGGGCGCCATGAACCTGCATCGGTGCCCCGGGCGGTGAGGGTGTTCAACTACGCGATAACACGACCTCACTCTAAGGAAGGAGACGGCTTCCGCTATCATCCGCACTTCCGGGGAGTCGCAATCTCCGCCCTTCAGGGCGGGGTCATTGACAAGAGGCTCCTGCCATCGGAGCCTCCCTCAGTAGTCAGATGCTTGTCTCAGTGTTGATAAACTGCTGAATTTCGGACTCCGGTCGGTAGCCAATGAGACGTCCAGCTTCTTTTCCCTTGACGATTTTCACCATCGCAGGGATGCCCTGAACTTCATATTGATGCGCCAGCTCCGGATTATCATCGACATCCACCTTGAAAAACACCACATGCGCTGGTTGCTTGGCTGCCACGTCGTCGGCGACTGGACCCAGTCGGCGGCAGTGTGGTCACCATGCGGCTGAAAACAGGGCGATAATCATCTGCTGATTCTCTTGGGCGCGCTTGATTAAATCGGACCACTCCTGGGTGCTCACCTCTCGCATGGAATATCCCCCCTATGACCATTATTATAAGCCGAATGTGCAAACCGCACCCTTCCCGCATAGGATTAGCGATGGGGGAACGAATCATTAATGTGGATGAAAATTGCAACAAGAAGTCCACTTGACCCTTGTCTGGGCGTATACTGAGGGCGCATCCACGATGCATTGAAAGGAGAACAGGTGTGGCTATAAGAAATGTTATTTCGACGCTGACGTCGAGCGGCGAGGAGGTTATGGGGCCTGACGTTCTTCTCTATCACTATCCGGGTAACGACATCATGAATGGCTCTCTCTTGACGGTCGAGTCCAACCACTTTTGCGTGTTGAAAAGCCGGGGGGCCATCCTGAACTGTTATGAAACCGGTCAATACCAAGTGGATACGCCTCAAAGGGTCCTGGTGGGCGCCATTCAGCAGGCCTTCTATGGGGGGCAATCCCCGTGGCAATATGAGGCGATCTATGTCAATCGGGCCAAGTTGGTGATTCGTGCTGAAGGGCAAGCGCTTTCCCGGGAAATGGCACAGCTGAGGTATCAGGTTGACTACTACATCCATGTGGATTCGAAAGAGGATGCGCTAAAACTAGTGCAGCACATGCCTTACCAGGGACACTTTATCAAAACAGCAGAAGTGAATACTTACGCCGAGCCGGTTCTAGAGCAGTCCATCAATCAAATCTGCCAGGTGACTCCCCTCGAGCAAATAAACGAACGAATTCATGATATTACCGATCTGGTCACCTCTCATTTGCAGGAATTCTTAACCACCTATGGCATCACCCTCAATAACGTCAAAGTATTGGTCGCGCCGGCCGATGAATTGATGAAAAAACTCATTTCGCTGCGCGCCTTCGGCCTTGATGAAGATCAGGCGGTTCGTTACTACATTGCGATGTTGATGGCCGATCGGGGCCTTATCACGGCGCCGAATATGATCAGCGGCACGGGATTCACCATCCAGGGAGCATCCCCCTTGGTGGAGACGGCGGATTATCTGAAACCACCGCCCGAACCGAAAAAACGATAACCCAAACTTAGGAGGCCGGATGTTTCCGGCCTCCCTCAATAGATACCATGAGGGGCATCAATCGATGGAACGACATGAAGCGCTTCTTGTGATTGGCGCGAAATTCTTCTCGGAGCGGCGGGACACGAATCCGTATGCCTCGGCTGAGACCATGCGTGCCTTTGATCGGGTCATCCGCAATAGTCTCGGAGACGACCTCGCTCGCGCAGCGGCGGCTGTTCGCACCCTCTACCAGGAGCAAACGCGCCGCATGGGCACCCCAACCCGAGAACGGCCACTCCCAGATCCTATGGATTTGGCCCGCTTGCGTCATTTGAAGGGGCTGGCCGACCTGCTCTCAGAATGGGTGAGTCGCGTGCATGCACTCGAGGCACCAGCAAATGACCGCGTCTATCACCGCATTCGCGACAATGACCAGTTACTAGAGCTACTCATCGAAGTCGATTATCAACTGGCTAAAAATGCCTCGGATCTCGAGCAATTGTCGGAGACTGTGACGCTGTCACGATTCGACGAATTGCTGCCCCAATTCGAGTCTCAGTTGGAACTCTTGGGGAAAGCTCTTCGGGAACGTTCACGGATCATTTCGGGAGTCATCTAGCGGATGTC
>JAKBXD010000262.1 GCA_021840785.1 Pseudomonadota bacterium | reverse complement strand
CTTTCCAGATGACCGTTGCCATCGTTGAATAAAACAACGTAATTACCATTTGAATTTGTGGCCCTAAAACCATTGCCCACCGACGAATTATTTGCAGATAATCCATAATCAAAAACATGCCCTTTACTGTTAGAATAATAATTAATTGTGGTTGAAGCGTTTATGAAATAATTAGGCGATAAATTTAATCCGGGATAGGAAGCCACATTTGAGCTAAGATAAGTATTTCCTCCATTACAACTAAAAATTGAGGCGTTAAACCCCTCGTTGGAGTTGCCATTCAAAGCCGCATAACTGCCCGCCGGCTGCGCCCCGAGATTGGTAATTGCCTGCGCAGCCGTGGTGGCGCCGGTGCCGCCCTCGCTGATCGCAAGAGGCGTCGTCAGGCCGGTCAGACTGGTGATATCGCTGTTTGCGCCCGATGCCGCGTAATTTCCAGCCGGCTGGTAGCGCGCGTCCGCCTGCACAATTGGCACCGGCTCTTGCGTGCCTGCGGTCGCGTTCGGCACCGTCGCGCTTCCGCTGACTTCAAGAGTGTCGGTTTTTAGATCGGTAAATGCGCCCGTGTTGGGAGTCGTGTTTCCAATCGGACCGGGCGAAGAGAGATTGATGCTCACATTCGGGTTTCCGTATTGTTGCGGGAATAGCGGGAAATTGGCGGTGTAGATCACGAGTTCATCCGCCGCCTGCAAACCGGCAACTGTGATTACGGGATTGGCAAACGCCGGCACGATATAGCTCGCATAGGATCCAGCCGGTGCCGTGATTTCAAACGGCAGCACTCCGCCAACCGTCACCTGCACTTCCAGCGCCGTTGATATCCCGCGTGTGTCGATAATCAGTCCCTGCGGCACGTAGTCTTGAGGCAAGCCCGGCTTTCCGAGAAATCCGAACGGCTGATCGTTGTCGGATGCCTGAAATACAAGCCGGATGAAATTTGCGTTGCCGGCTGCCGGCATCACGAAATTGGAAACCGGCGCCGCTGTAAAGGTTGTCACGCCGCCGCCCTCCGTAGCGCCGCAAGGTATGCCTGCGGATTGCCCGGCCCGTTCCAGCGCCGCGCAAAGTCAAGCAACGTCGGATCGGATAGGCGCACCATATCGGCCAGAGGCTCCGCGCCACATTCCCGGATGAATTGTTCCGCCAATAGCTGTTGCGCCGCCCTTGCTTCAAAGAAATTGCCAATCGGATTTTTATAGCCTTGGCCGTAGATATTGCATCCGAGCATTTGCCATGCGCCAAAACTGGTGCAGGCGATCATGATCGCGGTTTCCCGGTCGCATTTGTTGATCGTGCTGATTAGCGGTTCATCGTCGATTGCCCATATGGGCCGGGTTTGAAACAGGGAAGGCTCAAACCGAATTGCGAACTGGTTTCGGCTGCTTTCCACGATCTCCACCGCGTCTAACAGGATCATCCGTTGATACTCCTAAAAATAACCTGATTTGCAGGATTTGGTTTTCGGACAGGCTTGGCAAAGCAATCACGTTGCCCGCTATCCGCCGCGTATTTCGGGCGCACGTTTCCCCCCGGCTCGCTTTGCCATGAGCGCGATTTGGACAATTCCGAGAGGGAGCGCGATCTTTCATGTGTTCCTATATAACCGGTCTTGAGAACAACAGCAAAGCTATCGAGAGATATATAGGAAATAACATTTTGTTTTTCTGATAGGATGGCTGGAAATATCCCGGCAGAGTGCCATTGATTGCGCGGTATGCCCTTTGCCGCGCCCGTCATCTTGAAGCCGGTTTCCTCGCTTTCCAGTATGCCCGCGTAGATTTTCGGCGCCCGCGCCCGGAACGCGACATAACGCTTGTCGCATTTCCATGCACCATAATCTTTCCCTTCCGGCAGATATATCCCTTCCTTCACGGTAATGGAGTCAGTATCTCCATACAGGACATTATCAGGACCGATCTCGTATATCGTTGAAAGCAGATGCAAGCGGGCGCGGGCGGTGATGAACGCGGCCCATTGCGGCATCGCCAGCATTTCATCATCGGTTTCTGTTGCGGTCCAGAAATCTCCCCAAGGCTGTTTATTTTCTGCCGTGGGTTCCGTGCCATAGAATTTGCGCCGCTCTTTTTTCGATCCGAATTTTCCGTAAAGGCTGTTCTGCATCAGCTTGGCAACTTCCTCTAGTGCGGTGCCTTTATGTTCAAACCGGATTGACATGCACTTAGAAATAAAATCGGAAAACGGATAAACCGTCTCGGACCATACTACGCCGCCGTGAACGGTTAGCAGTCTGTAACCATGCGCTAGAGCAAATTCTATTTCAGGGCTTGTAACCGTCGTGCGAAAGGTGCCACGGTTCCACAATATGCCCTTGTCATCTCTATGCGGAATAATCGGAACTATCAGATCATCCGGCGCTTTTATGGTAACATCATAAATACCTAGTTTGTCAGAATGAAAAAATGTGGTTTCCGTTGCGTCACCATAGGGAACGCCGTGTGTCATCATCTGATAGGGATAAGACGAATTGATATCGTATGATCTGGCGTTCCGATGAACATTCGTTGAAGTCAGAAAAACCAAACCGCCATAATATGCGCTCCGGGATATGTTATCTACCGCCTTGTTAGGCTTGTAATGGGTGCCTTTCGGGATTGTTGTTTGCCAAGCAGCGAGGGCCGTGCTGGCCGTGGTGGCACGGATATGGACCCCAAACGTATTGAACACAAGGTTATCAAACCGCATTAAAGATAAAAGCAGCGTTTGACTATCGCGCATGGAATATTCACGATGATCAGGGTTTAGTGGATCAAACGGCACGTTTTCAAAATCAAATTCCAGCTTAGGAAACTCCGGGCAAAACTTGGCAGAGAAATCTGCCAGTTTTTTCGGAAAAACTGCGAAACTATCACGAAGCGTCAGTTTGTAGGGCTTGCCTTCATCGTCCTCAAATTCAAAATCTATCCGGTAGAAATCTGTATCGGTTCGATTAAACAACGTGATATTATTTCTAAACCGGCGCATGTGGTCCAGCAAATAACGAAACTCGTATTGCGCGTTATGGGCAAACCATTGATAGTCGGAATTTGCCGCCATGATATTAAAAAGGCGGGAGATGATATTCCCCTTGCAAATATAAGATGGCTTGGCGTCTCCCTCTCGCATGAAGGAAGCCGCCAGAACCCGGCCCCCCAGTCCTTCGGTTTCCAGATCGAACGCAGCAAACAACGGGCGCTTGCCTGCCGTGCCATGTGTATACGTTTCTTTCATTTGCGGGCTTTTTTCTTTCTGGCTTTTGTTTTCTTTTTAGTTTTCAAAACGTATC
>JAKBXD010000261.1 GCA_021840785.1 Pseudomonadota bacterium | reverse complement strand
CAATCTGAGGGCTCCGCGCCCGGCGCGCTTGCCCAACCCGAAGCCAACCATTATCAACCCCAAGGACTCTCGTTATGACTGAGGGACGACCGGGGGGCAGGTCACCACGAGGACCTCGCGGCTGCCTTTCAGAGGTATAGAGCACAAAAGCTGCAATCCTGAAAAGCGGTATTACGCTTTTCAAAGTGCCGACGGCCGCTGTTGGCGAGCAGCCACTCGCGCAGCTCCGGGGTCAGGAGGATCATGCCGCCCTTCGGGGTGCAGGGCTGGATTCGCGTCTATATTCGTTTCTGTCTGTTTCGGCGTACTGTCAGGTATCAACACGCCCCAATCTATAGCGATTTCAGGGTCAAATTCACGCTCAATCGAATGAAGAATCCGAAAGTTTTGGGCATTGTCGGCGGCGAATGACAAGAGGCTCTTCGCCTCTTCAGGTGCGCCCGCCGCACGATAACGCTCTGCTAGCGCAAGGACGAGGCCGGCCTCGAATAGCTCAGGCGCTCGGAATCCAGTTTTCTGATTACGTTGATTGAAGTAGCGATCGAGCAAGGTCTTATGGTCATCTAAGGTCCAGCTCGGCACCTTTTCAAGAATGAGATGGACGACGAGAGCCTCAACTGACGGAGCCGCGAGAACATCGTGGTTGCGATTGATAGTCTCCGTGAAGTTAGGCGAGCGGTTTTCCGGGGGGACAATCTTGTTGTAGATACAATAAAGAGCAGATAAAGGCGTGCGCTGACCGGCGGTCAGGCCCGGAAGCATCTCTTCGATCCTGGTCGAGATTGCGCCTAAATCGGTCATGGTGGTTTTCGAGAGGAGGTGAGCAGCAAACTGTTGCAGAAAACCTTCAAGCCATTGCCGGCCCGCGTCAGGGCTCAGTAGCTCTGGTCTTCCAATCCAGTACTGAGGCGCAAGCGGCGCCTGCATAACGCCGTGTCTCTCTAAGCGAAAATCATAAACTTCGGTCTCGACCTTTGGCTGCCGTGACACGAATTCCAGGATGACTGTTCGGGCAACACGGGATAGGCCCTCAAGAGTAAGGTAGGTTGCATGGCCACTTTGAATAGTCTCTGTATAGGAAAAATCAGAATCTAAAAGCCGTGGCAGGTCTCGCAGGCTATGAACGTAACGCGAGCGGAGGCTGTAAGCCTCTTTGAGCCCGTCGCGGAGATCAAGACGCCCAGGTGCGCCTACGCGGCCCGTTTCTCGGAGGGCATGCTGCGGAATATGGTCGAGCGCAAAATCACGAAATCTGCGCGAAAGGGCGAGATGCTCGATTTTCACGAGAGCGCCCCGCACCCTTTCAGCAGTAATTGGATCTGCATCGGCTAGTGCGGCGTCGATACGACGGCGCTTTGACTCTTCGTAATCGCTCCACTGCCCCTCGTGACCATCGAAGTCCTGCGCCAGAGATTCGATGGATGCAACCAGCAAGGTATAAGCAAGTTCAAGATCATCTGCGATCCTATGCAGACCTGTGACATAGGTGCGTATCGCCTGCATTGCGGCGAGGAAGCATTTCCGTTTTAGAGCGATTAGATTCGCGACGAATGCTATCAAGACCTCAGCATCATTGGAACGAACCCAAATCTCTTTATCGAATACACGTCTAAGCAGCTTGTCTGGAGAGGTGGAGACGCCGAGACTTCGCTTTCCACTCAGGAGCCGCGCGCATAGATCAGGATCGGGCGTGCAAGTGGCACGAAGAACGAATGAAACGACGGCGGCGAAATCGTGCAGGTAGGGCTGGACACCATGAGAAACCAGTACGCCAGCCGCGATCTCGCCATCTTCCATCTGTTCAGTTAGCTCATAGACAAGCGGTCTTGGTACTCCAAATGGGTCTACTTGAAGCAATGTTCCGGCGGCTGTGACAATAGGTGTATCGTCCAATCCCGCGAGCACCAGATTCGAATATAAGACACCACGCAGTTTGTTTTTGCGGCCAGCCCCGTTGGGATAGAGCTTCCCCGATGTAATCTGAAGCACTACGTGGGTCCCTTCAAATCTTTCATGCGATCGCGCGCAAGCCCTTTACCTTCACTAGGTTGAGCAGCTTGAGCGACGGCCCGTCTGGTCGCTTCTCTCCACGCTCCCACTTGCTGACGGCGTCTTTCCGCACATTCAGGTAATGGGCAAAGACGGGTTGCGAGACTTGCTCGCGCTCCCGCAGAGCCCGGATTTCATCAGGCGTCAGAGGCTCGACTGGCGTCAGGCACAGGGCGTCGAATTCGCGCATCGTCGCCTTGTCGACGAGCCCAGCCGTGTGGAGGCCGGCTGCGGTCTTATGGACCGACGCCAGGATACCGCTCTCAACCTTTTTCTTTATCGCCGCCATCGCTTGTTACCTCGATCAACTCACCCGCTGCCTGAGCCCCTTCAAGCTGCTTCTCCGAAAACCCCAGCAACACGTCGGCCAAACGCTTCAGGGCCTTCAGCTCCTTGGCCGTCACGTTCGCCTTATCACTCTTGGCAAAGCCATGGGCGAAGAAGCTGTGGCCGCCAATTCGGAACAGAATAATTATCCGAAAGCCACCTGATTTACCGCCGCCGTCCCTCGCCACGCGCTGCTTGAACACACCGCCGCCAAGATCCGCGTCGTAACTCCCCTTCGCCACATCCATGGCCGCCTGGAGCAGCTTTGCGTCCGCCAACCCCGCTTTTCGTGCGAACCGGGCAAACTCCTTCGTAACGTAGACGCTCATCCCCGGTGGAGCCCACCGGGGACAAACGGAATATAGCTCTTAGAGCTATATTTTTCAAGCAACAAGGGCATGACGCGGTTCGCCCTCGGGGACTGTGGCCAAGCGCTTGTCGTGAACCCTCTTTGAACCCGCATCCAGCGCCGTCGCGATCTCCTCGGCGACCTTGTCTGCTGCCAGGACCAGGGCTTTATCCAGGTGGACATAGCGCTGGGTAACGCCCCGACCCGTGTGTCCGAGCAGGCCCGCGATCGTCAGCTCAGAGAAGCCGAGGTCGCCTGCGATGCTGGCGAAGGTGTGTCGAAGCACATGAGGGGTGACGTCCTTTAGCTTCGCAGCCAGGCAGAGGCGCTGGAGTACGCGGACGATACCTACAAAATGCCCGTCCCCGATCTCACTGGGGAAGACATAGGGATTGTCAGCTCCGCCAGCAGGTTGGGCCAGCAGTAACGTGAGCGCGGTCCGACCGATGGCGCGGAGCTGGGCGCCGCTCTTTGTCGTAGGAAAGCGCACGCAGGGAGCCTCGGGGTCGATCCAGGCACGCTCCAGCGTCAGGACCTCCATACGGCGAAAGCCAGTCAGGAGTATGGA
>JAKBXD010000260.1 GCA_021840785.1 Pseudomonadota bacterium | reverse complement strand
GCTGGGTGAGCTGGGCGGCCACGCTCTGGCCGTCGGTGGAGACCCGTGCATAGCCGTAGATCATGGCGGGACTATGCACCGGACTTCTGCAACGGAAAACCCCGCTTGTGGCCTATGGGCCGGATCTGGTGCAAAATTCTTGAGTTTTGCAAAGGTCCTTATGACAGTAGGCCGTTCCAACCAGCCGCATGATCCAAATCCCTTAATCGGATTATCAGCTAACACCCCGGATTACAGTGCGTTGACAGTCACTCTGTTTTGCAAGATGACAAATGAGTAGTGATGGAATTGGATGCATGATTAGTCCTCAAGAAATTAATAAATATCCGAAAATAAGAATTCGTCGTGCACTCGCAGTCGGGCTACCATTGTTTGTTTACGTCATTATAGCCCTAGGATTTTTTGGGGAATTTGGAAGCTGGACGCAGTATTACCTCGGGCAGGGTGAGGACCCGGTTCAGTTCATCTGGTTTCTCCATTGGTGGCCGTTTGCCATCGCCCATGGATTAAACCCATTTTTATCGCGGTATGTCTGGTTTCCACACGGGTTTGATTTCGCCTGGGATACGTCGGTGCCGTTCGCCTCTCTGCTCAGCTTACCGGTCACGATTCTGGGCGGGCCGGTCCTTTCCTTCAACCTGTTGTCAGTCATGGCTCCGGCGCTCTCCGCTTGGACTGCATTCCTGCTGGCACGGCATCTCACGCGTGATTGGTCTGCTGCTCTTGTTGGCGGTTATCTGTTCGGCTTCTCATCCTACGAGCTCGGCCAGATGCTCGGGCATCTCAACCTCGATCTCACCTTCCTTGTCCCGCTGGCGGTTTTGCTATGCGTGCGGCGTGTACGGAGGGAGATGGGGCGTTGGCCCTTCGTTGCCTCCCTCACTGTAGTTTTACTGGTTGAACTCGGTCTATCGACAGAGATACTGGCGACGCTGTGCGTACTGGGTGCGATCACTTGGGTAATAGTGCTGGCGTGTGCACCGCCGGCCGATCGCCTTGGCCTAAGACAACTGGCGATCGATATTGTCTTCGCCGGTACGGCGATGACAATTCTAGCCTCGCCGTTCCTATTCTATCTAATAAAGGGGATGGCAGACGTTCCGCCGGAAATTAACTCGGTAACGACATACTCTGCTGACCCGCTGAACTACTTTATTCCTACCGTTGTCACTCGCCTCGGGCGGACGGTGTTTGCTCCCATCGCTGATCGGTTCACCGGCAATGCATCCGAGCAGGGCGCATACCTGGGCCTACCCCTCGTTTTCCTGGTCGCGTTGTATTTCCGTGATCATATCACCCGCCCCTACGTGAGGGCGCTTCTGATTGCGATGTGTGCGCTCGCCGTGCTGAGCTTGGGGCCGTGGTTGCATATCGATGGTATGCGGACACGCATCCCGTTGCCGTGGCTGCTGGCAAAGCATTTGCCTTTGATCCGCTCCGCTCTACCAACGCGTTTCACAATGTATGTCGCGCTGTGTTCAGCTATGGCGGTGGCGCTGTATCTAGCCGCGCCGGATGCCGGGCGATGGCGGCCTTGGCGGTTTGCGCTCGCCGGTCTCGCTGTTTTGTGCTTGGTACCCAATATGCGTGCCTACGCTTGGTCGCTCTGGCCGGAGCAGCCATTTTTCACGCCAGATAATGTTCGTCAGGCGCTTGGCCAGAGGCCCAACGTCCTCATCCTACCTTTTGGATCATCCGGGCCTGGTATGGGATGGCAGTTAGATGCAGGCATGAACTTCACCCAATCTGGTGGCTATGTGGGTTTTGAACCGTATGGTGAATGGGGTTGGAATATCCTGGCTGATCTCAACAATGGCACGGTAGGATCTAATTTCAGCAACGATCTTACGGCGTTCTGCGCAACACATCACGTTAACTACATCCTAATAGGCCCTGGCACACCCGTAACGTTGGCAGCCGCGATCGAAGCACACGGATGGTCGCAACATATGGACCGTGGAGTACGCGTAGTTCGGGTCCCTCCGCGACGTACGCTGCGCTACAGTTACATCAAGGGCGATTATTGGCCGTCACCAGCTTCCGTCAATTGGATGGGCCGGAAGGTGCGTATCGTTACCCATGGTGAGGGGGCAGTTCTGACGCTGACTGGAACGGGTAGGCCCATCCGCGCTCCAGTGCGCATCACGCTCACCAACCAAGCCGACCAAACCATTTATCGTGTCACGCAGTCTTTCACGAAAACGATTCGTCTTCCCCCGAACGCGGCGGTGACAGTGGTGGCAAGTTACACGTTCGTTCCGGAGCGTATCATCCACAATGGTGATACGCGACATCTATCTGTGCGAATATCGCTTCGGCCCACATCTGGAGAGCCTCCGGGGTCATGACTATAAAGAAAATATCGATAATCATTCCGTTTCATAATGAAATGGGAAATATAACAACGTTGTATCGGCGGCTTTGTGCGGCGCTAAAGGAGATACCCGAAAGCTGGGAGCTAATTTGTGTCAATGACGGCAGTGTAGACGACACGATTTCTGAACTTATTGCTCTACAATGCATGGATACGCGCATTCGAGTAATTGATCTATCACGCAATTTTGGGAAAGAGGCAGCATTAACGGCAGGTCTGGATTATGCTGACGGCGATGCTATTATCCCACTCGACGCTGATTTGCAGGATCCGCCGGAAGTCATCCCAGCTCTGCTAGAAAAATGGCGAGAAGGGTTCGATATCGTCAATGCAATGAGGGAATCCCGTGAAGGTGACGGATGGCGCAAACGGGTTACTGCGCGCCTGTTCTACCAGGTGATCAATCGTCTCAGCAATGTGAAAATACCGCCTAATGTTGGAGATTTTCGGCTAATTTCTCGCCCTGCTGTAGATGCTTTGAAACAGCTTCCAGAGCGTCGTCGTTTCATGAAGGGCTTATTCGCTTGGGTGGGTTTCCGGACTACCACCATCACTTATCACCGCGCTCCGCGTTATGCAGGCACAACAACTTGGAACTATTGGAAGTTGTGGAATTTTGCACTCGAGGGCATCACTTCGTTTAGCAGTGTGCCACTTCGGCTCTCCTCCTATCTCGGATTTACCGTTTCGTTATTTGCCTTTACCTACGCAATCAAAACGATCGGCAGCACGATAATTTTTGGGAATGCCGTAAAAGGATATTCATCGCTCATCGTCGTGATACTATTCTTAGGTGGTGTCCAGTTGATGGCTTTGGGAGTGATCGGTGAATATATAGGTCGAATTTATGAGGAGAGTAAACAACGACCGATATACTTAGTTCGTCAGATATTTGAATCACCAGCGCAAAATTCTAAGGACTCATAAAACGCGGTA
>JAKBXD010000259.1 GCA_021840785.1 Pseudomonadota bacterium | reverse complement strand
GGTCGCCCGCGTAATCGAGACCCTCAATCGTCCACACCTGCCGATAGCCCTCAACATTTCTCCCTTATACGTTCAACGCCGGCATGTGCTCGACGACCTACGACACGTCTCCAAACCAGAGCGGATGGGGCAGTGGACACTGGAAATTGTTGAATCGAGTTTCGGGACCGAAGAGACCCACGTGATCCGAACGCTCGACGCCTGCCGTTCTGCAGGCGTCACCATTGCTCTAGATGACTTTGGCACGGGCTACAGTTCCTTGGCTCGGCTCAACCAATTGCCCCTGGATTATGTCAAAATCGATCAATCGTTCATCCGGGCCCTTGACGCGACGGCGCACGGCCGGGCCATGGTCCAAGCCATCATTGACCTTGCGCACAGTCTGAACTTGAAGACCGTGGCTGAAGGCGTGGAAACCGACAAGCAGCGGCAATTGTTAACCCACCTCGGTTGCGACCGTCTGCAAGGATTTCTGTTAGGGCGTCCCATGCCACCCGCCCAGTTCCTCGACTTGGTGCGACAAGACGATCCCCATGTCACCCGAGGAGGCAATTGAACCCATGGCACACGATTCCCTTACTGACGTGCTGATCGAGACATATCAATCTCTCATGGATGGCGAGGCCGATGCGGCCTTTCTCTGTGCCCCGGATGGGGCGATTATCGCGACCAACCCGGCGGCGGAAGAGAGCTTCGGCCGCTCGCTCATTGGCCGGGCCCTGGCTACGGTCATTCCATCCGATGGGCCGCCATGGCAAATCACGCAGGGCTCCATTCAAGCAAATGGTTCGGTGATCGGATTCTGGTGTCGGGTTCGAAAGGTTCCGACCGGATCATGCACTCCAAGGCCGCTGCGCATTCTGCGCCGCAGCGCGGCCTTTGACTCGACCGGTGACGCAATGGCCATTCTCGACCTCGAGGGCCGGGTCATCGACGCGAATCCAGCGTTTACCGCGCTCTACGGGTGGACGCGCGACGAACTCCTCGGATATCCTCTGCCCGATATTTCGCCGATGCAAGTCGCCGAAGAACAGGAATTGCTTCGGCGCGTGCGCCAAGGCCAATCGTTCGTAGGACTGGAACGCACCTACATGACTAAACATGGTCGACCTGTCGTGGTCAGCCTCACGTTCTCTCCGATCCGTGATGAGAACGGGAATGTCATGGCCGCCTCCCGCATTACCCGCGATATGTCCGAGCAGCAGCGTCTCACCGCCCTGTTGCGGGAACGGGAGATGCAATATCGCCTGATCACGGACAACATTTCCGATGTGATTACCCTCTGCAATCGAGAGGGGGTGGTCCAATACGCCTCGCCCTCCTGGAACACGGTTCTGGGCTATCCGCCGCAGGACCTCCCTGGCAAGGTGTTTTGGGACAACGTCCACGCGGCAGACCGTCCGCGGGTGGCAGCTTTCTTGCGCGCGGGAGACCCAAAACAACGGGACGCTCACATCGATTTTCGCTACCGCCATGCGGACGGCCACTGGCTCTGGGTTGAGGCGTCGGTGAAGCCCATCGAGGACGCCGTAAATCCAACCACCCAGCCCATCCTGATCGTGGCCCGCAGCCTCACGGAACGCAAGCAGTTTGAAGCCGAATTAGAGCGTCTCGCCTTTTTTGACACAGTGACGGAGCTGCCCAATCGGCGGCTGTTTCGCAAGCGCCTGCAATCCGCCATATCCCGGGCCCGGCGCAAATCATCGTCCTTCGCGGTGCTGTTTCTCGACCTCGATGAGTTCAAGCCCGTCAATGACACCTGGGGCCACGCCGCTGGAGACGCGTTTTTGCGGCTCTTTGCGAAGCGGGTGTTGGCCTGTGTGCGACCGATGGATACGGTAGCGCGCTACGGTGGCGATGAATTTACCATCCTGCTGCCGGATATTCGGAACGAATCGGATGCGATGGACACCGCCCAGCGCATCATCACCGAGGTGCGCAAGCCGTGGACCGTTCGGAGCCACGCCGTGCAGGTCGGCGCGAGCGTGGGCGTGGCTTTGTATCCAAACGACGGCCTCACGGCCGATGCACTCTTGCGGTGCGCGGACGATGCCCTGTATCAAGCAAAGCGAGCCGGACGAAACACTATCGTGCGATACTTAGAGAACACCCGCACATCATAGCCTCAGATGGTGCCGTTTTTAACGCGCGTGGTGCGCCAACTTATTGTGCCCTGCCGCCGGAAAAACACCTGCCTAGCGGTGCGGCATCGGATCGCTGAGTCAAGACTGGAAGTCCCCCGGAGCGAAGGCCTGTGCCCCCGGGATCACATCGACAGGATGAAGGAGGCACGAAGGTGGAGAAACTACGCGAGATTACCAGTCGGGCATTAATGGAGGCCATCAATCGGCCACCGTTTGGTCCGGGATTCCCTGCGGAAGTCCTCAATCGGGCCAACACCATGGAGGTCTGGAGCATCACGGAGAAAGCCGGTGCGGCCACTGCCGTCGAGTACCGTCTACTCCAATCGGGCGTTGTACTGGCCATTAACCGGGTGTCGGCCCGTTGACCAGGAGAAGGTGCTTAAACTTTAAGGGTCGGTGGCGCATTACACGCCTTATGAGACACCTCAAAGCAAGCCTTCCCGGTAGTACCGGGGATTAGGGGATCAGAGTCGACACGACCCCTCCCCCCGCAATTGACAAAAAGAACCAACGCCAGCAAACTGAATTCTAAAGGGTGTGTTCCGCCGTCCTAATAGGGGAATGTATTAGCGCTTTTCTACATGCGCCGAATGACAATCTGGCGTCCGCAGAACACGGCTGTGTCCTCATACGATGCCCCACGCACATGGCCTAGGGCCACTCATAAACAGAAAGCGGTGACACCACGATGAGCTCAGGTCTTTCCATGCAAATTTTGCGCAGCACCCGCACCACCGAACAAGCCAACAAAATCTTGGCGGTCATGTCGGAATTTCTCGAGGTCAATACTCTCTTCGTCGCACTCAACGACGGCATCACCAATGTCATGCTTGCCACCCGCAATCGAACCCTGCCCTTAGCCCAACCGGCGAGCGCCACGCCCCTGGCAGAGGCCTATTGTCGGGTGGTCATCGAAGATCAGCGCTACGTGGAGATTCCCAACACGGCCGACAATCCCCGCACCGCGGCGTTGCCGCCCACACATCAGCATGGACCCGCCAGCTTTGTGGGCGTGCCCTTGGCTCTGCGGGATGGGCGGGTCATCGGCACGCTCTGTGGATGGGATATCGAGCCGTTTCAGCTCACGCCACCACAGCGGCACTTGCTTGAATCGATGGCAGATTTTCTGAGTTATGTGTTCGAAGTGGAATGGCAATCCTATTGGGACCCGCTAACC
>JAKBXD010000258.1 GCA_021840785.1 Pseudomonadota bacterium | reverse complement strand
CGAGCGAACGAGGAACGGTTCCCGCAATGACCCGATTCATGGTCGATACCGACGTCTTGGTCTGGGTGTTACGAGGCAAGGCCGAGGCGGTCGCCTGGTTAGAAGCTGCGGCGACCGAAGGGCGCCTGCTGTGCTCGGCGTTGACAGTTTCGGAACTGTTCCGGATGGTACGACAAGATGAGTTGCGAAAGACCGAGGCCCTTATAGGCGGGTTGCAGGTGATCCCCGTGCTCTACGAGGACGCCCGGCGGGCCGCAGATATGATGCGGGATCGAGGCCCAGGATACGTCGATTGTCACATCGCCGCTGCCGCCTTGCGCATGGAATCCCCGGTGATGACCTATAACCAGCGAGACTTTTCCCGCACCGGCGTGACCCTCGTGACCCCGCCGGACAGCACAACATGAGGGGCCATTGGCGAATGCCGGTTTTTTCCTCATGGCCCCCGAAAGGTCCATCGCGATTATACTGAGTATCCCCATAGCGGCCGAGCTACTGCGTTAACGCCCCCGATACCCGGCTATTGATCCTCAAAACTATTGCACGATGTAGCTTCCCGGGATCGTCCGATAACAGCCAACACGTGACCATAGCCGCCCTGTCCCCTGGACCGCTTCAACCGTCTATCTGGAGATGGCAAGTCCCGGGCCGCAGATAATGGACGTTAGCTCTGGGTGAGTGACAGCGCAAAGCCCTGCTAGATTCATAGCGCACCTTAGCGACCATCTATCGGCTCTGCGCACCGTCGTCACGGTCACCCAACCCCATGCCGCCCGAGTGCACATGGAATGTGATGCCGACGCCCAACTCGCACAATCGATCGATCGCCTCAATGGGCAAGGTATACCCCATTTGGGCCGCTACAGAACGGAGACGGCACTCAATCGTGAAGGACGTCACGTCCGGCCGTCGGTTCAACGCTCGAATCGATGCCGCGTTAGGCCCCAGGTCCTTCAGCAAGCGCATCAAGGCGTCCGCAATTATGTCCGAGTCCCACCGCCCTCCGAGATCATTCACGGCGAAGGACCGCCTATGAAGCCACTCGCCATGATAAGAATCGCTGCGCACCATCGTGGGAGACAGACCCACCGCGTCGGTAATACTGGTTGCATCGAAAGGACGCCCGAAGTCGACCCCGACACCGCGAACACTCAGCGTAAAACTCCCGGTCATGTCCCAGGCGGCCTCCCTGTCCGGAGGGAGTCCCTGCAGATTGCCGAATTCTGGCGCAGACAACTCAGTGGGTATATCGTACGGCTCATCCGTCCACGAGATAATATGAATATCAAGGTCTGTGCCCAACTCGCGTAACCCCCGGATGACCTCGCGCGGCAATTCAAACCACATCTGGGCAGAGTCGGATTGAAAAAACGCACTGACGTGCACCGTCGTCACGTCCGGCCGTTTTTGGAGCGCCCGAATAGAATCCGCTTGTGGCCGCAAGTCGTTCAGCAGCTTCACAACCACCGTCGATACATCGACAACCGATAAAACCAGCCGTCCGTGGGAATCGCTCCATGCCCGCGTGGCCGTGGGCCCTCGTGAACAATGTCCGATGGTTGCAGGCCTAGCGCTGCAGATACGGCCTCGAAATCCAGACCATGGCCCCGGATCATGAAGTTAAAACTGCCGTGGATATTCATCCATACCCTCCTGACCCTGACCTGTACATCAAGGCACATTGGCACACTGCCAGCGCTCCCGACCCGTCGGAGGGGACAGAGACGGTAGCCTGAACCGTCCTGATAACGACAAACCGGGTACTACACAGGGGCATTCTTTCCCGATGATGAATTTATATGAGGAAGAACTCAGGTAAGTGGCGATCCTGTCCAAGAACCTGTTATCGGCTGGGGCGCTCTCGCCCCCAATACCCGGCTATTGCTCATGGTAATTGTTGTGCAATGAAACCATATTTGCCTGCGCGATGCACCGACGTCCGCTGTGACGCCGTCGAGCAATGCGTGTTGGTCACATGGGTTGGGTCGGTGACCGCCACAAAATCCACTCAAGGGCCCCTCGTGCCTGGTCCGTGTCGTATCCGTCCGCGACCATCTTCAATGCTGCCCGCCAGGTAGCGGCCAGAATCACGTCCAATCCGAGTGGCCGCCCGTGGCTCAGACGTCCGAAGAAGGCCGCGATGAGGTCCTGGTGGCAATGTGTCGGAGGCTCCGCTAACACGCGATGCGCATTTAACCCTACAGCCGCATTGAAACCCACCAGTAGCGCGCCGGATACGGCGCGATCCGGCTCATAGTTCAGAACGGCCGCAGCGCCGTCCATCCGGTCGATGACGCGGCGCTCCAATTCTTCCCGGACGACGCAATAGAGTCCCTCTTTCGACCCAAAGTGGTGGTATAGAACCCCTGTGGTTACTCCCACACTTCGGGTCAGTTCGATCACATTGACGCCGTCGAATCCCGCGTTTGAAAAAGCCTCAAGGGCCTGCAGCACCAGGCGTCCCTTCGCACTACTGGCCGTCGGTATCCAGTCCATGGGGACATTGTACGGGATTGACACCTGTGCGTAAACGCTTTATGGTAAACATAATTCAATTATGGAATGGAGGATGCATAGTGAAATTACAGTTCTTGTATCATCCTGTCCCCAACGCCGTCGAGGCGGCCCGCTTTTATCGCGAGCACTTTGGGTGGACAGAGCTGTGGCGGGAGCAAGACATGACGATTGGCATAAAGATGTCGGGTACGGACGTTATGCTGATGCTGGATCAAGACGACGGAGAGCTGACGACGGGCGGCTTCTTGGAGGTGCCCAGCGTCGACGATTTCTATGATGAAAAGAAAGACGTGCTCCAATTCAACGGGCCTCCGAAGGATATTCCGGGCGGACGCTATGCCCAGTTTCGTGATCCTGGCGGAAATGTTGTCCGAATTCTCGATTCGACCAAGGAACAGTAATTCCACCACACGGACTGGCTACCACGTCATTCCTTGTACACTAGAGAAATCCCGAAAACTCACCAGGCGAGGGCATCATGCCCTCGCCTGCATTAGCCGATGATGAACCACGAAAATTATAGTCTTAATACAACCTCTCCCGATAGCTCTTGTCCAAGGATTGCGCGACCGTGTCTCGGTCGTAGTCGTCAAGCCGGGCATGATCGGCGAGCATCTGAGCGACATCCGGAACGGATTCAGGCCAAGACGATGGTTGCCATGTCTGTGAACGCCGAAACGCTTTCGCACAATGCACATAGCATTCCTCTACCGTCACGCCAATGGCGACCGTCGGCACGCGGCCCCGAACGGCGAGGGGCTCCAGTAAATCCGGGTCTCTCACAATGCACGCGCGGCCGTTCACTC
>JAKBXD010000257.1 GCA_021840785.1 Pseudomonadota bacterium | reverse complement strand
AACGCCGGGGTGTGGGAGCTCGAAGATCTCGTCCGGATGGACTGCACCTTCCATTTCGCCAACTACATCATCAAGTAAGGGGAAACCATGTCTGCAAGCGAAAAGATCCTCGAAAAGTCCAGAAAGACAGTCGAAATCACTGACAGTCTTGGGAGAAAAATCGTTCTCCGGAAGCCGTCCCGGTGGGAATTCCTGGAGTTCCTGGGGGTGCTCGGGAACAATGCCGGGAACGGAACATATCTTGGGTTTGCGCTGCCGGTTCTTTTCGCCAGACAGATTGACCAGGACCTCCTCTTGCCAATCGATAGCATGAAAAACTTCCGCTCCAATCTGGATGAACTTGGCGACGAAGGACACGATGCCATCATGGCCGGAATGTCGGAGCACTTTTCCGATTATCTGAAAGACCCTGAACCCAAGATCGAAGGGACGAAAAAAAAGTAAATGGCATCAAGCCGGTCGCGGCTCTCGTCAAGAACGGAGTCCCGTTTGACGTGGCGTGGGCCATGGAAGACGAGGATATGGTGGCATGGCATATCGCTTTCGGAGAGCTTGAGGGCCGCAAATGGGACTACGACAATCGATGCTGGGTGAAAAATGAACCTGACTGATTTCGTCGGGAAGCTCGAGCGGATCGCGTCGGAAGAGATCCCCGAAGCCAAGAGAGCCGCCCTCTCCGTCTGCGGTCAAATCATGCAGGAAAAGGCGAAAAACCTGATCGGGCACTATAACTCTTTTCCGGAATGGCCGCAGTTGGCCGAAAGCACCCAGGAAGAGCGGGAACGGCTCGGGTGGACACCGAATGATCCCCTTCTCCGGTCGGGAGAACTCCGGGAATCCATCACGCATGAGACCGTCCACGACAATATGGAAGTCGTCGGTTCCACGTCCGAGATCATGGTCTATCAGGAGTTCGGCACGAAAACCATCCCGCCCCGCCCCGTGTTGGGACCAGCGTCCGCGCTGACGGGGGAGGAGGTTTCGAAGATCGCGCGAAGGGCCGCTTATGAGGCGATTGCAGGCAAACCCACAGGATCTTGGGCCAAGAGAGGGATCAAGGAGTGAGTCAGGATTATAAAGTCGGGATTGCCCTGGTCCTTGAGGGATCGATCGAGCGCCGGATCATGGAAGTGGCGGCTAAGTTCTCGGGCCTCAACAAGACCGTCGAAAAGGTTCAAGCCTCTGTCAACAAACTCACCGAATCCATGATGGTGCTCGGCCAAAAAGCGTCGGGGCAAGCCTCCGTCATTGGTCAATCCTTTATCCGAGCGTCCGAAAGCGCCTACGATCTGGGGGCCGCGTTCAAGTCCTGCGCAGCGTCCGCCGTCAAGATGGGCGACGAAAGCACCACGGCGATCGATAACACTACCCTCTCGGCCCGCAAATTGAAGCGCGTTCTTGAGGGGGTCTCGGCAACTCCTGTGGTCGTCCGGATGAAAGGCGTGGGGGGTGGCGCATGGCGGGAGAGGTCCACAGGGGGCGCAGTTGCTTCCGGTATGGGTGGTATGGCGGGGCTCGCGGGATTGAGCGCGCTCGGCTACGGGCTCTACGAGTCGGCCAAGATGCAAGGGATCATCAATAACGCACTCCTCCTCGATCATGTAATGCCATGGACGCAACAAGGACAGCAAACATCTCAGCATGCGCGCCATATTATCGAAGCCGCATCATCGGACACCGGCATATCGACCGTCACTCTCGCCAAGGGATTCCTTGGACTCAAGCAGGTCGATCCCTTTTGGAAGCTGTCGCAAAGAGAATCGCTCTTTCCTGTCGCTTCACGTGCGGCACTCCTCCAGGAACAATATCACGGGACCGCACCGGAAGAAACGATCAAAGCCTTTCAGGAATTGGCCCACCAAACACAGAAGTACAAGATCAAGGATGTCATGCCGCTCATGAATTATCTGAACTGGGCGATCATGAACAGCCCGGTTCCGCTCACGCGGGTTTTAAACGCCTCTTCTTACGCCATGCCGACGGGTCGGGCCATGATGAACGTCGATCCGTCCGAAATTTTGGAAAGCATCATCTACATGCAGGCGGCGGGTGTCCGGAATACAAAATCCGGAACATGGCTTTCTAACGCGATTCTGAATACCATCCCGAAGATGCACGGCACAGGGCTCTTCAAGACGAGTCCACAGATGGCCGCGCTTCGGGAGATGGGAGAGATCAACGCGAAAGGAACTCCAACGGCGTTCGATTCCAAAGGTGTTTTCCATCCATTCCAGATGATTCAGACATTCTTGAAGTGGGCCAACCATGTCAAGGCAACGATGCCAACCGGGGAGGCTATGGCAAAGATCACCCAGACGGCGGGGCTCGCTTGGGGGAAACAGGGATCCCGCTTCGTGGCGCTTGCGATGAGTCCGGGGTATGAGCGCATCCGGAGCGCGTTGGATCCCAAATCCGTCATTCCAATCAATACGATGTTTCACGATATTTCAAAAAGCAATCCGCTTGTGCAAGGTCGAAAACTGGCCAACGATATCTCAGTCGCTCTTCAAAAACTGGCCGACCACGCGATTCCGGATCTGACCGCGATCCTCAAGCAGATCAACGGATTCCTGAACTCCGTCATTGTCCACCCGGGGAACGCGGCAAGCCATATCATCAAGGATGCCAACGCGGCGCTCAATCCATTCATGTGGTTCACGGGTAAAGAGCGAACGTCCATTTCCAACGCCCTGACGGGAACCGCCGGCGTTGCCCATGATGCCTTTTTCGCCTTGATGAAAGGCGCGGGTGAAGCGACCGGGATGGCAAATGGAGGGATCAACATCACCATCCACGACAAGACGACAGGGGGGATCCACGCGCAGATGCACCGGCGGCAGATCCATGAGACGGGCTCGACGCTGACCCACTCCGGGGTCATTCCGGCCACCGTCGGGGGGGCCCATTGAGCCTCCTGTCCCTCCTGCACGGCACGACCGGGAAATCCTCCCGGACCTTCACGGCCATCAAGCTGGGGCCCGTCTATCTGACCGGCACCGAAGTCCCTCCCGGGATCCCGTTTGCCGGACGCCAGAACGTGGCCGTCCACGATCTCTACGGCGGGGGGCGCAACGTCCAGTCGCTCGGCGCGGCGGACGACCCCATCGAGTGGTCCGCCATGTTCGTGGGCCGGAACGCCATGAAGCGGGCGCGGTATCTCAACACCTTCCGCCTCTCCGGGAAGCCCATCGTCCTGTCGTTCTCGGGCGTCCTCGTGACGTGCGTGATCGAGGAGTTCAAACCGGTCTACAAGGCGATCAACTGGGTTCCCTACACGATCCGCCTGATTCCCCAGACGGAATCCTGGAACAATCCGGTCGTCGTCACCACGCAGACGCACGCCTC
>JAKBXD010000256.1 GCA_021840785.1 Pseudomonadota bacterium | reverse complement strand
ATGATCTTCTAATTTATAAAAGTAAAATATATTTACTATTATGATTTACCATGATTTACTATTGACATGTCTATCCGCCACGCTACATTGCACCAACTCAAAATCTTCGCTGCCGTAGCTCGACACACAACCGGACTGGAAGGCAGCCCTACGCGCTGCAGGCAAAGCCGCGCAGGCGGAAACCTACCAGAGGGAAACCCTGAACTTTGAATCGCCGGATGTGTTCCTGGGCCGACTGACCGCGTTACGATGGTCGCTGGTACGCCAGATCATGGGTGCGGGGGAAGTGTCCATCAGGGAACTGACCCGGCGGGCAGGCCGGGATGTGCGTCCTGATGGAGTATTTCGCTGAGATGGACCTTGGTGCTGGCCAAGGTATAAGCTGCCATATCGGAAGTGCAAACGTCAACAATTGAGCAGAACGGCAAAACGTAATAAAATAGCACCCCGCCCAGGTGGCGAAATCGGTAGACGCAAGGGACTTAAAATCCCTCGGCTTATGCCGTGCCGGTTCGAGTCCGGCCCTGGGCACCACATTTAAAATCAAATGGAATAGAGAACCCCGACGAGTGAGGTCGATTAAACCACGGTATTCTCGTATTTCTTTCTGTCAAAAACCGGGGGCGGTCTCTGCTTTCGCGCACGGCGCCAGCGAATAGCCTTCCGGCATCAAGTGTTGCTCACCAAGCCATTGGAGCGTAACGCGCATGGCTTGCTCGACCAGATGGATGGCTTCCTGGGCATCGTCGACATCGTACAATTCGAACGGTGACATTTCGCTGGGTGATGCATCCGGATATCGGGAAACCGTATAGAAGTTGTCCAGACGCTTTACCGTTTTGTCCAGCGGTACCGCATATTCCGCGCGAAGCGTATTGCTAAGGTCTTGCACGGAATGAGACCTTGGTATTGCGCCCTTTAGCAGGATGATGGCACCCTTAAAAAGTTTTTCGGCAGACTGCTGCGAGAAAAAACAGGACTGTGCAAAGCTGCCGCCGTCCCTTAGTTGTCTTGCCGCCACCAGATCGGAACCAGACTGTTTTAGCCAGCGCACAGCGTCAAGTTGTTGGGCGCTAACGCTCATAGATAGCCTCCTTCTCGTGCCATAACCGCACGAAGAAATGATTTCCGGCTGCTATTTTTTGTTGTATTTCGCCCCGTGTCATGGCGATGATGTCGCAGTGGAACGGTACGTCCGCCTCATCACAGACGTCGCCAATGAGGCGAAGCCGCTCCTTGAAGGGCAAGTCTGTTTTTGTCGAGCCCATCTCGACCAGGATATCAATATCCGAACTTGCTGATGGCTCTCCACGCGCCACGGATCCGAATATCCAGACATGGTTTGGATCCAGTTTGTTTTTCAGCAAAGGAACAATCCGCACTGTCGCCGCATTGCGCATACTGCGTGCCTGATTTTGTGCTTGCAGTCGAATCCGATCCCCAGCCAACATGGCGATATTTCCTTATCCGCTCGAAGGTGCGCTCTCAGTTTGCAAACAAGATAGACCCGTAATGGCTGGCCTGTCAAAAACCAGAGGCCCTGCAGGGCGCCCGTAATGCCCTGCACGGATGTGTCCATCAATTCGTCGGCCAGCAGCAGGTCACTTCAGATGCGCGGGGACGGATTGCCTGCCGTCCACAAGGCGGTGAGCGGAGCGGGAGTTTATGGGGAAGGCGGGGCGGCGCAATTGAATAATGTCGCACCCTGCATCATACTCATGGCCCATGAACGTTCAAGAAACTGTAGACAGTTTACGCAAAGTTCTGGAAAGCGTCATCGCTCCCGGCGTGGAATCTTTGCGCCTGCGGCTTGACGCGCTGGAAAGGGATCTGCAGGAGAATGGACAGAGCATCGACCGTCTGGATGCCCGCGTGGATCGTCTCACCGGAAGAATGGAAGAAGGGTTCTCCCGCATGGATGCCCGTATCGATACCTTGAGCTCAAGTATCAATGCCCGAGTGGATCACCTGACCGAACGCATGGAAGATGGCTTTTCCCGCATGGATACCCGGCTGGACGCCCTCACTTCCGCCATTCTGAACATGTGACAACCAAGCTATCCCGATGCCGTGCTTACCCGGCTGGAAAAGTTGGAGCGGGAAATAGAGAATTTGCGGAAGCAGGCTTAGTCACCAGCGGCTGCTGCACCATGAACTCCACCGGTTCGCGCTGGCCAGCCGCCTGAATGCTTCCTTAATCTCTCGCTTGGTGCCGCCTGCCTTGACCCCAAGCATGTCTGCATGTGAAGGTGGGTAACGCCGCAACATAAAAAAGACCCGCCGTTTCTTCAATAGCGGATCAATCGGGGGGATAAAACAAGCCTTACCACGTTACATGCTTTAACAATATAAACAGATAGCTATTATGAGGTTATCCGTCGCCAGATGGACTATTTTCTGTCTTCTTTAAAACACGGAGCCGATCTTCATTGGCCACTTCTTTTAATACCCACCAGAAGTACATGCTTAAAAACACCACCGGAAACACGATGTATCCCGTCAACCAGAAGAACGTCGGATTATCCGCTCCAGCTGGAATAACAAACGACAAATGCGACATATCCATTATCTTATCCTCGGTCCAATTTGATAATCTATAACCAAATTACGCGATATAGAAGACGATAAAAAAGGCTACCCAGAGGATAACTATCCCCCTCCAGTAGGTGAGAACATTATACGATACCCAACGCTCTGCCTTGGCTCGATCAGGTGTACGGGATATTTTCATGATGCTTGCCAGTAGCGCCAGGATCCCCGCCACGAAGTGCACCAGAAACCATAAGCTGGTAATATCGTAAATCCCGCCATAACCACTACCGATGCTTAACGTGGTCCAGCTGTAGACTATTCCGCCAATCATTACCAAGGAGATGACAAGCAGGGTGGCCAAATTGCCAATAATACCGCCATCATCGCCCTGATCCAGCTTCTTACGCGCAACCACCACCGGCACCAGGCTGGCGAGCATCAGGACGGTGAGACCAACACCTGCCCCCATACTCAGGGTACTGGGCACCGCGGTGCCCCCCCAAAGGAAGCGCGCGAGGTCCCACATCGCAAAAATGATCCCGGCAAAAAGCATCAAGAAAAAGAATGCCCCCCTCTTCGCGCGCTCCGAAGCCGGATCCATTAAGCTAGCATAACTATTATCTGCCATAATCTATTTCCTCCTCATTTATTTGCTTGGCGTGGACACCCAGACAAAGGGCTCTTTCGCTCCCGGCGCATAGTTGTCATTTGGACCGACAACCTCCGGCTCAATCGTCGCAGGGTATGGCACATACGGCGTAGGCGACTTCACCTGCCATTCCAAGCCCTTGCTACCCCATGGATTCGCATCGGCCTTCGG
>JAKBXD010000022.1 GCA_021840785.1 Pseudomonadota bacterium | reverse complement strand
GTAACGTCGCCCGCTGGCATCGCCGGGAATGGCGCGCGCCGACGCTGTCGTAACGCCCTGCTGTGCGAGCCAGTGCACGGCGGTGGGTGACAGAGAGGACTCCGCCGCCGCACTGCGAAAATTCGATGTAAGCAAAGATTGCGGCATAAAAGCATTTTGTGCGATTTTACGCTCCTATGAAAAGCCCTCTGCACAATATCGGAAAATCCCGACCCCGGCCAACTCGCCCGGGAAGCGGTAGCCATGTCCTGCTTTCTGGCATTCGCCTGGCCCTGCTGGGCGCCCTGCTGACACCCGGAATAGCTGTCGCCGCCGCAAAGGGGCCGATCACCCTCTATGCCGATCAGGTCCACGGCCTGGGCAGCGGTCACTGGACAGCCAGCGGCCATGTCGAAGTACTTTACGGTGACCGCCGGGTTTATGCCGACACCATGCACTACGATCAAGCCCTTGATGAAATCATCGCCAACGGTCACGTGCGCATGGTCAGCCCCGGCCTGGTCACCGCGGCACCCAAGGCCACCATCCACTTGCGGGCCAACGAAGGGGTAATCGTCCATCCCCGCTACCTGCTGGAAGCGCAACAAGGGCACGGCCACGCCGAAAACGGCAAAGAACTGGGTAAGGGGCGGTATCAGCTCAACGAAGCCTGCTACACCACCTGTCATGGCGAAAAGCCGGCCTGGCAGCTCTGGAGCGGGCGCATCGATCTCAACCAGAATGACAACTATATCTCCACCATCAATACCACGGTAGACGTCTTTGGATTGCCCATATTCTGGATGCCCTACTTCAGTTTTCCGCTGAAACGACACTCCGGGTTTCTTGCCCCCGGTGTGGGCAGCTCTACCATCAACGGCTTTTACCTCGGCATTCCCTACTATTTCGATATCGCCCACAACATGGACGACACCCTCACTGTCAACTACTTCAGCAAGCGCGGCGTCATGTTACAGAATGAATTTCGCTATCTGGAACCCAATTACAGTGGCAAACTCTATATGGATCTGCTCCCCTCTGATCAATTGACCCACAAAAATATCTGGGCCATCTCTTGGCAGCATACGCAAAATCTGGGCGACGGATTCAGTTTCAACGCCGATTACAACCACGTCAGTTACAAAAATTTCCTTTCGGATTTTGGCGGTACAGCGAATTTCGGCAGCAGTTTTGTGGGCGGCATTGGCAACGCGCCCTACATCACATCCTCCGGCGGCCTGTATTACAACAGTACGCACATTAACGCCGGCGCCACCTTGCAAGCCTATCAGATGCTGGTGCCTTACAGTGTTGCGCCCTATTCCCAGCTTCCCCGCCTCTTTGCCGATGCCTACTGGCGAGTGGGGCGCAACGGTTATTTCGACTGGCACAGCAGCTTTAACTATTTCTCGGCCTCGACAGGTCCCGTCGGTCAGCGTCTCGACCTCACTCCCACCCTCGGCTGGCGTTTTAGCCGCGGCTGGGGCTTTTTAGAACCGCAGGCCCGGCTTTACTACAGTCACTATCAGATCCAGCGTAATCTCCCCTACGCGCGCGCCACTAACCGCACCTTGCCGGCACTCAGTCTCAAGGGCGGTCTCAATTTCGTCCGCTATGGCAGCGACGGCAGCACAACCCTGCTGCAACCCCTGTTCAAATACACCTACATTCCCCTGCAGGCCCAGAACGGCATCCCCATTTTCGATGCCAGTCAACCCTATCAGAACTTTCCGATGATTTTTGAGAATAACAGCCTCTATACCGGCAGCGATCGCATCAACGCCGCCAATCAGGTCGCGCTGGGGCTGCGCGGCACCTGGCTCACGCCCAGCGGGCGCCAGCTCTGGCAAGCGGCTGTCGGTCAGATCCGCTACTTCAACCGACGCCAGATCAACCTCGCCGGCGATATTGTCCCGCAAAACCAGCAGTCCAATTATTTTTTCGAGGGACAGTATGCGCCCCTTCCGGACATCAACCTCCTCGCCAGTTCACAGGTCAACGCCCAGCAGCGCAACCTGCAGCGGCTCAACCTGCGCGCCCAGTGGCTACCCGGCCCACAGCGCGTCATCAACCTGGACTATCGCTATACCCGAGGCTTCGTGCATCAGGCCGGCCTTTCCGGTGCCTGGCCGATCTACAAGCGCTGGCAGGCGCTCGGCAGTTATCAGTATGACATCACCGATCACAAGCCGCTGGAGGAGCTCGCAGGGATCGGCTATGATGGCGGCTGCTGGGCAGCCCATATGATGGTTTATCATCAGATCCTTCTTGGCGGGCAGTCCAATAACGCTATTTATCTGGAGATCGTGTTGCGTGGCCTGACCAGCCTCGGCAATGCCTCAAACGCTTTGCTCAGCCAGTATGTGCCGGGCGCCAGCATGGAGTTTTGATGTCGCTCAAACGCCGTCCTATTTTTCTCGCCCTGAGCATCGTTCTGGGAGCCGCTCCGGTGTTAGCCTGGGCAAGCACGCCTTTTCTCAACCGCGACACCCTGCTGCCGACCGCACCGGTGGTGGCACCACCCGGTACGACAACGCACACTTATTCGGAAAACTCTGCCAAAGCACCGACGGTGGCGCCATTACCCGAAAACACCCAGAATCTCGACAAAGTCGTTGCGGTGGTGAACGACAACATCATCACCTCCATGCAACTGGGGCAGCGGGTAATCGCCGTGCGTGCCCGACTGCAGACGCAAGACCCCAACGCCATGCCCCCCGAAGACGTCCTGCGCCGCCAGGTGCTACAGCAGATGATCCTTCAGGACATCGAACTGCAAATTGCGCACCGGGCCGGGATCAAGGTCGACAAAGGAACGCTGGATCAGGCCATCAGCAATCTCGCTCAAGCCAACCACCTCACCAAGGACCAGCTACGCCAAGCGCTGACCGATCAAGGACAGTCGTGGAAAAGCTTTACCAACGACCTCAGGAATCGCATTCTTGTGGATCGCCTCATGCAGCAGGAAGTGGAGAACCGGGTCCACATTGGTCCCGACGAGGTGAAAACCTTCGCGCAACAGCTCAAAGAAATGGGCGGTGTGAGTTTCGACTTGCAGCAAATATTCATCCCGCTGCCTGGCAACCCGACACCGGACGCCGTCAGCGCGGCCCGGAATGAAGCCGGGCAAGTGCGTGATCGCGTGGTGGCCGGCGAGAGCTTTTCGCGCCTCGCCGCCCAGGTCAGCAGCAGCCATGACGCCTTGCAGGGCGGACGCATCGGCTGGATCAAGGCGGGCGAACTCCCGCCCTCGGTAACCCAGACCCTCCTCCAGTTGAAGGCGGGCGAAATCAGCCCCGTTATTCCGGGGCCTACCGGGTTTCATATTTTCAAGTTGCTCGATGTCAAGCATGAACAGCCGACGGTCACCGAGGTCAAAACGGCCATGATCGTCCTGCGGGCCGGCAACAGTCTACAGTTGCAGGAAGCTGAGGCACGCGCGCAGGATATTCAGCAGGCGCTGCAAAGCGGCACCCGCTTCTCCGAACTGGCGCGTCATTACAGCCAGGACACCAGCACCGCCGGCGGCGGTGGAGAAATGGGCTGGGTCGCTCCCGGACAATTGCCAGACAGTCTGGAACGCACACTGATCACTTTGCAACCTGGTGGGGTGAGCAGTCCCATCCGCGAGGGGGATGCCATATACATTTTGCACTCTCAAGCACAACGCCAGCAGCCGGTTAAAGAGAAGCAGATCATGGCTGCCGCACGCATGCAGCTCTACAACCGCATCGTCCACGAGCGCATGGACGAGTGGCAACGTCGCATCCGCGACAGCGCCTACGTCGAAATCCTCGAATCCGGCCTGCGCGGCAGCGATGCATGAGATTTTTATGAAGCAGGCCGTGACAGATCCCGGCCCCGTACGCGCCCGCTTCGCACCGACCTGGACCTTGTTTTACAAAGAGACCTTGCGCTTCGGCAAAGTGTGGCTACAGACCATTGCCGCCCCGCTGATCACCACCATCCTCTACCTGGTGGTTTTTGGGCACGCCTTAGGCGGACATATATCGGTCTATCCGGGGGTCAGCTATACGGCTTTCATCGTGCCCGGCCTGATGATGATGTCGATCCTGCAAAATGCCTTTGCCAATAGTTCCTCCAGCCTGATTCAAGCCAAGGTGACGGGGAACATCGTCTTTCTGCTGCTCAGTCCGCTCAGCCCTACCGAAATATACATTGCCATGGTTGCCGCCTCCGTGCTGCGTGGCGCACTGGTGGGGATTGCAATCCTTGCACTGGCACTGTTGTATCTGCGAATACCGCTGCTGCATCCCTTGTGGATTGTGGCGTTTACCATTCTGGGGGCGGGCGGCATGGGTTCACTGGGCTTGATTGCCGGGCTTTGGGCAGAAAAATTCGATCAGATTGCCGGTTTCCAAAACTTCATCATCATGCCGCTGACTTTTCTTGCGGGTGTCTTTTACTCCATGCAGTCCCTGCCTGGCATGTGGCAGCACCTCTCGTTGTTCAACCCGTTTTTCTATATCATAGACGGGTTTCGCTATGGCTTTTTCGCGGATTCTGATGTCGGCGTGTGGACATGTCTGGGCGTCAGCATCGCCTTCGCGGGCGTAACGGGTCTTTTCGCCTGGTACCTGCTGGATCGCGGCTACAAGTTGCGCCAGTAGGCACTACTTGAGTATCGCTCTCTGGGCCAGCACGGCATGACACAAGTTTGGGCATAAGTGGCCACATCACACAGCGGCATTTTTACGTTACACTACATCCTATGAACGCCAATATGATCAAGTCACTCATCCAGCAACGGCTTCCCGACGCTTTCATAGAAGTCCTGGGAGACGACGGTGCCCATTTCGAGGCGCTGGTCATTTCCCCGACCTTTATCGGGCTTTCCCTCATCAAGCAGCATCAACTGGTTTATGATGCGCTGGGCGAACGCATGCGCGAGGAGATTCACGCCCTCTCGCTACGCACCCTGACGCCCGAACAGGCACAGCCAGTCCATCACCCCGCGGCACATTAATCGGCGCACTCCCCCCCTAAATTAACGAGGATAACCATGGCAACGATTCAGGAACTCATTCAGGAGCAGGTTCAGAAGCATCCCGTCGTGCTCTACATGAAGGGCAACCCGCGGGCGCCGCAATGCGGTTTTTCGGCCCGCGCCGTGCAACTGTTGCAGCAAGCAGGCGTCAAGGAGCTCTTTACAGTGGACGTCCTGGCCGACCCGCAGATTCGCGACGGTATCAAGCAGTATTCCAATTGGCCCACCATTCCCCAGCTCTACATTCAGGGCGAGTTTGTCGGCGGGTCAGACATCATGTCCGATCTCTATCAGCAGGGCGAACTGAAGAAACTGGTCGACAGCGCGCAAGTGGCCGGCGCGAGCTGATTCGTATCCATGGACAAACTGCTGTTGCGTGGTAATGGCCCCTTACATGGTGAGTTGCGGATTTCCGGGGCCAAGAACGCGGCGTTGCCCTGCCTCGCCGCTACCCTGCTGGCACGTGAGCCGGTGCAACTACGCAACATTCCGCACCTGCGCGACATCACCACCACCCTGGAGTTGTTGAGCACGCTCGGTGCCAGGGTGCTGGTAGACGGCCAGCTCGGGATTGAAGTCGATCCGCGCCCGGTACATTCGGTCGTCGCCCCTTATGAACTGGTGAAGACCATGCGCGCCTCGATTCTGGTACTCGGCCCGTTGCTGGCCCGCCATGGCTCGGCGGAAGTAAGTCTGCCTGGCGGCTGTGCCATTGGCAGTCGTCCGGTGAGCGTCCATCTCAGCGGCCTACAGGCCTTGGGCGCGGAAATCACCGTAGAGGACGGTTTCGTTAAAGCACAGGCATCCCGTTTACGCGGCACCCGCATTGTCATGGAGATCGTCTCCGTCACCGGTACGGAAAACCTGCTCATGGCGGCCACCCTCGCCACGGGACGCACCATTCTCGAAAACGCCGCCCGCGAGCCGGAAATTGTCGATCTTGCCCGCTGCCTGTCGGCCATGGGTGCGCGGATCTCCGGAGCGGGGACGTCGGTCATCGAGATTGAGGGCGTAGCTGAACTGCATGGCGCCGAGCACAGTGTTGTACCGGACCGCATCGAGACGGGTACCTATCTGGTGGCGGCGACCATGGCCGGCGGCGATATTTGTCTGAAACGCACCGATGCGGGCTTGCTGGAAAGCATCATCCTCAAACTACGGGAAGCGGGGGCGGAGGTGTCCGCTGAGGCGGACACGATCCGCATCCGCATGAAGTGCAGACCGCGGGCGGTGGATGTGCGCACGGCGCCCTATCCGGCCTTTCCCACGGATATGCAGGCGCAACTTATGGCGATGAACTGCATCGCCGAGGGAAGCGGCGTCATCACCGAAACCATCTTCGAAAATCGCTTTATGCACGTCTCCGAATTGCGGAGACTGGGCGCCGACATCAACGCCGACGGCAAGACCGCCGTGGTACGCGGGGTACCCCGCCTGCGCGGTGCGCCGGTGATGGCGACCGACCTCCGGGCATCCGCCTCACTGGTCCTGGCCGGGCTGGTGGCAGAGGGCGAAACCCTCATTGACCGGATATACCATCTGGATCGCGGTTATGAGGTCATCGAAGAGAAACTCAGCGCCTTGGGGGCGGATATCCGCCGGATCAGCAACAGGAGCGTCGCATGAGTACCGGTATCACCATTGCGCTGTCCAAGGGACGAATTCTGCAAGAAGCCATCCCCCTCTTTGCGGGAGCAGGTATCCATCTGACGGAAGATCCTGAGGAATCCCGCAAGCTGATCATCCCCAGCACAGATCCTGCGGTGCGCTTTCTGGTGATCCGCGCCAGTGATGTGCCAACCTACGTGACCTGGGGCGCTGCTGATGTGGGTATCGCTGGCAAGGATGTGCTGCTGGAGCAGGAGGGCCTGGACCTTTATGAGCCTCTCGACCTGCGCATCGGCATCTGCCACATGGCAGTGGCCGAACCTGTCAGCTTGGCAGCCCACGATACCCCGCAAAACTGGGAACGGGTACGCATCGCGACCAAATATCCGCACATCACCCGCAATTATTTCCATGCTCGTGGTGTGCAGACGGAGATCATCAAGCTTTACGGCAGCATGGAACTGGCACCTCTGGTCGGTCTCGCCGATCGCATTGTCGATCTGGTATCCAGCGGCCGGACGCTCAAAGAAAATGGACTGGTGGAGGTGGAGGAAATCATGCCTATTTCCAGCCGTCTGGTGGTCAACCGCGCGGCCATGAAACTCAAGCGCCACGCCATCGAAACCCTCATCAGCCAATTGGAGGCGCAAGTCGCGTCATGAATCGTCTGGACACCCGCAACCCCGATTTCGCCCAGCAGTTTCACGCCCTGCATGACTGGGACGCCAACCTGGATCCGCAGATTGAAGAGCGGGTGCGGGAGATTGTCGCGGCGGTCCGCGACCGGGGCGATGCGGCGCTGCGTGAGTATACCGAGCGCTTCGACGGCCTGCATACGGATTCATCCGTCGATCTGGAAATCCCCCGCAACCACTGGGAGCAAGCTCTTCATGGCCTGGAGCCTGGTCAGCGCGCTGCCCTGGAAAAGGCGGCGCAACGTATCCGCAGCTACCACGAGCACCAGCGCAGCACAAGCTGGACCTTTACCGAGACCGACGGCACGGTGCTGGGCCAGCGCATTCTACCCCTGTCCCGGGTGGGGATTTACGTGCCCGGTGGGAAGGCCGCTTATCCCAGCTCGGTGCTGATGAATGCCATCCCCGCGCATGTGGCGGGCGTGCAGGAGATCATCATGACCGTCCCCACTCCCCAGGGGCAGGTGAACCCCTGGGTGCTGGCGGCGGCGGCTATTGCCGGGGTGGATCGGGTATTCTGTGTCGGCGGCGCGCAAGCGGTAGCGGCGCTGGCCTATGGTACAGAGAGTGTCCCGGCGGTAGATAAAATTGTCGGCCCCGGTAATATTTATGTGGCCACCGCCAAGCGTATGGTCTTCGGTCGGGTCGGCATTGACATGATTGCCGGGCCCAGCGAAATCCTCGTCATCAGCGATAGCTCGGCACCCGCCGAGTGGCTGGCCTGGGACCTGCTTTCCCAGGCGGAACATGATGAACTGGCCCAGAGCATCCTCATCAGTTGGGACGATGAACATATCGAGTCGGTGCTCACTGCCGTAGATACCGCGCTTGCGGTACTGGACCGCGCGCCTATCGCCCGCAAGAGCTGGGCAGACCGCGGCGCGGTGATCCGCGTGCGCGATCGCGGCGAGGCCTGCACCATTGCCGACCGTATCGCGCCGGAGCATCTGGAACTGGCCGTAGCGGATCCGGAAGACTGGCTGGCGGACATCCACAACGCTGGCGCCATTTTCATGGGCATCCACAGTTGTGAGGCCCTCGGCGACTATGTCGCCGGCCCCAATCATGTATTACCCACGGGCGGCAGCGCGCGTTTCTCATCGGCACTGGGTGTCTACGATTTCATCAAGCGCAGCAGCCTCATCCATGTCAGCCCCGCCGGAGCCGCGCAACTGGGGCGGATCGCCGAAGGACTCGCCCAGGGCGAAGGCCTGACCGCGCATGCCCGCTCAGCAGCCTGCCGCATTCCCAAAGCTGGATCATGAACGACAAGGCGACAACCACCCTGATGCAGAGCTTGCTGCGTCCGGAGTTGCTGGCCAGCAAAGCCTATGCGGTGACGCCCAGTGATGGGCTCATCAAGCTCGACGCCATGGAGAATCCCTTCCATCTACCCGCCGCGCTGCGCCAGCAATGGCTGGAAAGCCTCGCCGATGCGCCCCTCAACCGCTACCCGGACGCGCACCCGGATGCCCTCATCGCCGCCCTAAAAGCCCATATCGGTGTACCCGAAGGTGCAGAACTCATGCTCGGCAATGGCTCCGACGAGTTGATCCAGATTCTGGTGACCGCCGTGGCCGGTAGCCAGCGCCCCATCATGGCGGTGGACCCCAGCTTCGTCATGTACCGCATCCTGGCGCAACAACTCGGGCTCGCCTTTACGGGCATTCCTCTGGACGCGGACTTTCAGCTGGATCTCCCCGCCATGCTGACCGCTATCGCCGCGCAGCAGCCTGGCATCATCTTCCTCGACTGGCCCAACAACCCCAGCGGCAGTCTCTTCCCCGAAACCGATCTGGAAGCCATTGTCGCTGCCGCACCCGGCCTGGTGGTGGTGGATGAGGCCTACCACGCTTTCAGTCGGACGACCTTTGCCGATCGCCTGGGACGCACGCCCAACCTCCTCCTGCTACGCACTTTGTCCAAGGAGGGTCTGGCGGGGTTGCGGCTGGGGATGCTGGCAGGGCCGGCGGCCTGGATTCAGGAGTTGGACAAGTTGCGTCTGCCCTACAACATCAATGTGCTCACCCAGCGTAGCGTCGCTTTCTATTTATGCCATACCAAGGTGCTGGACGCGCAGGCCGAAATCCTGCGTAGCGAGCGGGAAAGGCTCCTTAAGACCATCTCTTCCTACGGCCTGCCGATCTGGCCCAGCGCCGCCAATTTCCTGCTCTTTCATGCCCCCGGGCGGGCTGCAGCGCTATTTTCAGGGCTGCGCGAAGGCGGGGTGCTCATCAAAGCCTTTACAGGTCACCCCCGTCTCAGCGAATATCTACGGGTCAGTGTCGGCACCCCCGCCGAAAATGATCGCTTTCTGGCCGTACTGGAGTCTTTACTGTGAATCCGCGTCAAGCCGAAGTCGAAAGAAACACCCTCGAAACCCAGATCCGTGTTGCCGTGAATCTCGATGGGTCCGGGCAGGCGGATCTGCACACGGGCCTGCCTTTTCTCGATCACATGCTCCATCAGATCGTCCGTCATGGCCTTTTCGACATGCGCATTCAGGCCCAAGGTGATCTGGACATTGACGCCCACCACACGGTAGAGGATGTCGGCATCACCCTCGGTCAGGCCTTTGCCCGCGCCGTGGGGGACAAGGCCGGCATCCAGCGCTATGGCCATGCCTACGTGCCGCTGGACGAGGCGCTGTCACGGGTGGTGGTAGACCTTTCCGGTCGTCCCGGACTGATCTTTGCGGTCGAGTTCCCGCGCGCCCAGGTGGGTGACTTCGATGTGGACCTCTTCCATGAATTCTTTCAGGGCTTCGTCAACCATGCTCAGGTGAGCCTGCATCTGGACGCCTTACGCGGCAACAACACCCACCACATCGCCGAGACCCTGTTCAAGGCCTTTGGTCGTGCCCTGCGCATGGCCGTCACCCCCGATCCGCGCATGGCAGGCGCCGTGCCCAGTACCAAAGGTACCCTGACCCTATGAGCGCCGCCACAACCCGCGTCGGCATTATCGATTACGGCATGGGCAACCTCTATTCCGTGGCCAAGGCCGTGGAGTATCTGGGTGGCAAAGCGATTGTCAGCGATCAGGCCAGCGAATTGGCCGCCACCGACCGCATCATTTTTCCGGGGGTCGGTGCTTTCGGTGACTGCATGGCCGCGTTGGAGGCCCGTGAACTCAGTGACTTCGTCCGCGTTGCGGCGCAGACTCGGCCCTTCCTCGGCATCTGCCTCGGGATGCAGATGCTCATGGACTGCAGCATGGAACATGGAGAACACGCCGGCCTTGGTCTGCTGCCAGGGCGTGTCATTCCCTTTCCGGAAGAAGCCCTGCAGGCGGCGGATGGCCGCCGCCTGAAAATTCCGCACATGGGCTGGAATGAGCTGCATCAGCTGGTGGAACATCCTCTTTTTGCTGGTGTTCCACAAAATGCCTATTTTTATTTCGTGCACTCCTTCTACGTGGAGCCCTCCACCCCAGAGATACTCGCGGCCTTTAGCGATTATGCCTTCCCCTTCTGTGCGGCGATGGCGGCGGACAATCTATTTGCCCTGCAGTGCCATCCCGAAAAAAGTGGCCCGACAGGCCTGCGCCTGCTGGGAAACTTCCTCGGCTGGGATGGTGACCGTGGAGAAAGCTGTGCGATTTGACCATGTTTTTTGGAATAACTTTGTGTGGAGGAAGTTGTCATGCTGTTGATTCCGGCCATCGACCTCAAGGACGGGAACTGTGTGCGTTTACGGCAGGGCCGGATGGAAGACAACACGATTTTTTCAGATAATCCGATCGCCACTGCGCAGCGCTGGGTGGAAGCCGGCGCCAAACGTCTGCATATCGTCGATCTCGACGGTGCAGTGCAGGGAGCGCCGGTCAATGCACAGGCGATCGCCACTATCTGCAACCACTTCCCCGACCTTGAAATTCAGGTCGGCGGCGGTATCCGCAGCGAAGAGCAAATCGAAGCCTACATTCAAGCGGGTGTTCGCTACGTGATCATCGGTACTCAGGCGGTCAAGGCCCCCGGCTTCGTCGCTAACGCCGCAGTAAGCTTTCCCGGCCATATTATGGTGGGCATTGATGCCCGTGACGGCAAAGTGGCTACCGAAGGCTGGTCCAAGCTGTCCCGCCACGATCCCATTGATCTCGCCCAACACTTCGCTGCCGATGGTATTGAGGCCATCATCTACACCGATATCAGCCGCGACGGCATGCTCAACGGCCCGAACATTCCCGCAACGGTAGCGCTCGCGCAGGCCGTGCCCGTGCCGGTCATCGCTTCCGGCGGCATCGCCAATCTGGAGCAGGTGTTGGCGCTCAAGGCCCACGAAGGAGACGGCATCACCGGCGCCATTACCGGCCGCGCCATCTACGAGGGAACCCTGGACTTTACCCGGGCCCGAGCCCGGGCAGAGGCCTAAGCAGATGCTCGCCAAGCGCATTATACCCTGTCTGGACATCGACCACGGTCGTGTGGTGAAGGGCGTCCAGTTCGTTGCCCTGCGCGATGCCGGCGATCCGGTGGAAGTGGCCAAACGCTACAACGACGAGGGCGCTGATGAGATTACCTTTCTCGATATTTCTGCCAGTTATGAAGAACGTCGTACCCTTGCCGATGTGGTGTCTGCCGTGGCTGCCCAGGTCTTCATTCCCCTGACGGTCGGCGGTGGCGTGCGCTGCGTCGAAGATATCCGCACCCTACTTCTCGCCGGTGCCGACAAGGTCAGCATCAACAGCGCCGCCGTCAATGAACCGGAACTGGTGCGCGCTGCCGCCCGACGTTTCGGTAACTCCTGTATCGTCGTCGCCATCGATGCCAAGCGCGTGGATGATCATTGGGAGGTTTTTACCCACGGCGGGCGGCGCGGCACCGGCCTGGATGCGGTGGCCTGGGCGCGGCAAATGGCCGAATACGGCGCCGGCGAAATCCTGCTAACCAGCATGGATCGCGATGGTACGGGGGTCGGCTTCGATCTCGCCCTCACCCGTGCCGTCAGTGATGCCGTGCCGGTCCCGGTCATTGCCTCGGGTGGTGTCGGAGAAATCCAGCACTTCGCCGAAGGCATCCAGCAAGGGCATGCGGATGCGGTATTGGCGGCCAGTGTCTTTCACTTCGGCCAGTTTCGCATCTCCGAGGTCAAGGCACAGATGGCAGAGGCGGGTATCCCGGTACGCGCCATCCGCTGACGAGCGCGGCTTGGCGCACCGGTCAGCCCGTAACCGCGTATATTTTGGATAGTAAGGGCATCAACGAGAGGTTCTGACCAGCATGGGTGATACGGAAGCGAAGCATTCGGCCATACTCGCCGCCGTGCACTGGAATGCCGATGGCTTGGTACCCGCCATCGCTCAGGATGCACGCAGCGGCCAGGTACTCATGCTGGCCTGGATGAACGCCGAGGCCTTGCTGACGACGCTTCGTGTGGGCATGGGCACCTACTGGTCGCGCTCCCGGCAGGCGCTCTGGCGTAAAGGCGAGACCTCCGGCCATGTCCAGCATCTGGTCGATCTGCGCCTCGACTGTGATGGTGACACCATTCTTATGCGTGTCATTCAGGAAGGTCCTGCCTGCCACACGGGAGAGAAAACCTGCTTCTTTCTCGGCCAACCCGGCACCGATGGCTGGCAGCATCAGGCTCCGCCGCCCGGCAGCATCCTGGATAGTTTACAGGCCACGCTGCATGGTCGGCGAATGGCTGATCCCGGCCAATCCTACGTGGCACAACTGCTCCATGGGGGCCGGGATCGGGTCTTGAAAAAGGTGGGAGAAGAGGCCGCCGAGTTTATCATCGCCTGCAAGAATCCTGAGCCGGAACCGATTATTGCGGAGGCGGCGGACCTCCTCTTTCACCTGATGGTGGCCTTAGAGGAACATGAATTGCATATAGATGATGTCCTCGGAGAACTGGCGCGCCGCGAGGGCGTTTCCGGCCTGGAAGAGAAAGCGGCACGGCGCCCCCAAACTTGACGCAAGCGATTTATTTTCCTATGGTCCAACGGTTGGTGTAGTGCGTAAACCCCTCTGCGGGGGAAGGAGAACAGTGATGGGCGCTTTTAGTATCTGGCATCTGGTCATCATTTTGTTGATAGTGGTCGCGCTGTTTGGCACCGCAAAACTGCGCCACGTGGGTTCGGACCTGGGTTCCGCCATCAAGGGCTTCCGCTCTGCCGTCAAGGAGGAGGAGGAAAAAAAGGAAATCGTCGGCCACACCATTGACGCCGATGTCCAGCCCAGTAAAGAACACGAAACCATTAACCGCTGACCGCTTATGTTCGACTTCAGCTTCGGCGAACTCGCACTACTCGGGATCATTGCGCTGCTCGTGGTCGGACCGGAAAAAATGCCCGATCTTGCGCGCACTGCGGGGAAGTGGTACGGCGCCATGCGGCGTACCATGACGGGCCTGCGCTCTGAGGTCGAACAGCAGTTCTTACTGGATGACCTCCGCCAAGAAGCGGACCGGCTGCGCGATTACGCCAATGAAGCGCTTTTGCCTACGGACACTACCGCTACAGCCATTCCGACAGCAAGCGATGAAACACCAGAGATCATAGCAGAGCAAAAACAGGGTGAACTAGATATACTGCCGGCGCCCGTGCAGCATGCAGAGCTGCCCGGGTCAGAAAACCGCCTGCATTGATTGTGTAGCCCGCTCAAACTCACTAGCACATCTATACCGCCTAAGGACGTTTTTTAAGCATGGACAAGTTGGCGGAGAATACCTTTATCGGTCACCTGCTGGAATTGCGCCGCCGTGTATTATTTGCAGTGATTGCCGTTTTTGTCGGTTTCATGGCCTCTTACCCCTTCTCCAAAGCAATTTATACCATTCTCGCCGCGCCACTGATTGAGGTGTTACCCAAGGGCAGTCACTTAATTTACACTAGTTTACCTGAAGTATTTTTAACCTATGTGCAACTTTCCTTACTATCCGGCTTTGTGCTGGCCCTCCCCATTATTCTCTATCAATTTTGGGCCTTCATAGCCCCCGGCCTTTATGAACACGAGCGCAAGGCCTTTTTCCCACTCATTTTTGCCTCTGTTTTCCTGTTTATCGGTGGGATGCTCTTTGCCTATTTTATCGTATTCCCGAATGCCTTCCGATTTTTTGTGAGCTTCTCCGGCAATGATATTACCGCCATGCCCAAAGTCGATAGTTACCTATCGCTCATCGTCAAATTCTCGCTCGCCTTTGGTCTCGCCTTCCAGATTCCCATCCTGATCGTCGTACTGGTACGTATCGGGGTACTACAAGTGGCCACATTGCGCCGCAGTCGCCGCTACGCATTCCTGATCTGCGCCATCGCATCGGCAGTACTCAGCCCTCCCGATGTTTTATCCATGGTCATGCTGCTCATTCCCATGTACATGCTCTTTGAAGTCGGACTGTTCTTCGCGGCACGGCTGCCCGTATCCCGGCCGGGCGTAGAGGCAGCCGCTGATGATACAACAGTAGAGCCGTCGCACCATGTTGCCGCCGAGATGGATACCGCCGAGGAAAGCTTTCGGGATAAGGATGAAAATGGCCCGAAGAGCTGATAAAATGGTAAAATGGGCACCCCCCATAGGGGCGGAGTTTACCGATTTCGTGGAACGCCATTGGACCGCCTTCCAGTTAACCCGTACCAGGAACCAATCCTCATGACCACCTCGCTCACCGGTGTCTACGGTTTTGTCGGACATCACATATCAGGTACCCAGAGAGGCACATTCTGCAAAAGTGGTTTCTGGCCTGCCACAGACCGGTAATACCGGGGCACACCTACTGATAAAAGCCGCTTCTGGACAAAAAAGGCCAGACCACCGGCGATGAGCCGACCGCGGCGAATACCGACATCCCGGATCCAAATATATTGCAGGCACTACGCCGGTCGGAGAAAATCATATAGAGCCATCTGGTGAGTTTGCAAATATGAAGAGGGCGACGCACATGAGCGGTGACCATTATGCATAGCATCACCAAATATCAGCAGGCCGAGGCGAAGTTAAAGCTACTCCGCGCCTTGTTCGACAATTCCAGCGACGCCATCGAGGTGCTCGATCCTGTCACCCTCCGTTTTTTAGACATAAACGCGACGGGATGCCGCGCCCTTGGCTACACCCGTGAAGAACTCCTGTCCATGAGCATTTACGACATAATAGACACGGCTTACAGCGCGGCCCCCCAGAAAGTGCTTGCGCAGTTACGGGAATCGGGACACGCGCTGTTCGAAACCATACACCGCCGCAAGGATGGCTCAACGTTTCCTGTGGAGGTCAACACGGTATCCGTCGAACTCGACAGGCCCTACCTGCTCGCCATCACGCGTGACATCACCAAACGCAAGGCGCTGGAATCTGCCCAGCAGGACGTCGCCAGACACCTGCAACGGATCACCGATTTCAGTGTGCTTCTTTCCAGCGCCAATGAAGCCATTGCCCAGATGGAGAACGAGGCGGATCTGCTGCGCACCCTCTGCGAACTGGCCGCCCAGCACGCTCACCTACGGCTGGCGTGGATTGGTCAGCCCGACGACAAAGGCCGGTTTCAAACGCTTGCCGCCGCCGGGGCGGCGCTGGGCTATCTGTCGGGGATACATATATCCACGTCCGCAGAGCTTCCAGAGGGACGAGGCCCCGTAGGTCAGTCCTGGCGCGATCAGAAACCGGTTTACATTTTTTCAATATCCCAAAACTCCCACATGCTTCCATGGGCGCAGCGTGCTGAAACCTTCGGAATGAAGGCAGGCGCCGCTCTACCTATTTTCCGTGGCGGCAAGCGCTGGGCCGTCTTGGTGGTGTACCACGGCGAAGAGAATATTTTCGATGCCGATCTCCAGAAGATATTGACGGATTTGGCCCAAGACGTCGGTTATGGCCTGGATCGTCTGGATATTCTGCGAAAGGAGCGGGAAGCCAACGCCTTCAACGAGGCACTGCTGAACACGCAGTCGTCCGGCATCGGGGTCGTGCGTTTTCCAGAAATGATTCTCGAGCGGGTCAACGCGCGGATGCTGAAAATGCTCGGGGCATCTTCTCCGGGGGATTTGGTCGGACAACAGGCGCTGGCGATCTATCCCGACGCGGCAACCTACGCCCGGGTAAACGCGGTTGAGCAGACAGCCCTAAGCGAAGGTAACGGGACGCTCCGGGATGTACCGCATCGCCGTCGAGATGGAGAGATCGTCTGGATGGATATTTCCATTCAACGCCTGGACGGCACGGACGGCGTGCAGCGCACGCTCGGTACCTATGTGGACGTGACGGAACGGCATCGATTGATGGATGAACTCGCACGGCAATCGCTCTCCGATACGCTCACCGGACTACCTAATCGCCGCGCTCTGGATGCAGAGATGGGTAAGGCAATAGCGCGATCCGACCGTCAGGAGCGGCTCCTGGCGGTGGGGTTTCTCGATCTGGATGCCTTCAAGCCGATCAATGACACCTACGGCCATGATGCCGGAGACGAGCTGCTGAAAGAAATGGCCCGCCGCCTGCAGGACGCCATGCGGCGGATGGATACGATCGCCCGCCTGGGGGGTGACGAGTTTGTACTGCTGCTGGAAGGCCTGCGCAGCATGGATGCACTGGATCAGGTCCTGGCCCGCCTCCAGGCCGCGATTGCGCAGCCTTTGCACATCAAAGGGGAAATCGTCCGTATTCAGGCGAGTATGGGATTGACCATCTATCCCTTCGACGACGGGGACGCCGACCTGCTCCTGCGCCACGCGGACCAGGCCATGTACGCCGCCAAAACACGTCCTGGTCGAGAGGGCGGAAGCTGGGTGCAGATCTATCATCCGGACATTGGTAACGTCAGCATGGGCGATGAGATATTGCGCCGGGATTTCCTGCGGGCCTTGGCCAGCGGAGCGGTGACCCTGCGCTATCAGCCTCTGGTGGCCATGGCGACGGGTCGGGTGGCAGGTCTCGAGGCACTGACCCGATGGAACCGGGAGGGTCAGGAGATATCCCCCGAGCGCTTCCTCGCGGCGCTGGGGGTACGGGAACGTCAGGCATTGGGGCGCTTCGTGCTGCAAACGGGACTGCGGCAGCTCGCTCAGTGGCGGGAAGCCGGACTGGACCTCTTTCTCAGCATCAATGTCACCCCGGAAGAGCTCGATAGTCCTGGATTTGCCGATACGGTCTTTGGCATCCTGGCGGCGTATCCGGGCATCCCCCCGGAATCCCTGGTGCTGGAGGTGCTGGAGATCGGGGAAATCCTCGAACAGGAGGTCGCCCTGGAGCATCTGCAGCGACTGCGCGGTACGGGCGTCAAAATCGCCCTCGATGACGTGGGGAGTGCATACGCCTC
>JAKBXD010000255.1 GCA_021840785.1 Pseudomonadota bacterium | reverse complement strand
CTTGCAGCCATGAACGCCCGCCCTATGCCGGGAGTGCCGCTCGATCACGCAGGGGGCCTGTCGGCACATAATCAGCGTCATCATTAGGGGCGCTACAGGGGCTCAAGAAGAGGGGGCGCAGCGACACAGTACAAGCGACTCGATGCCTCTCCTCATAGCCGCTAGCCATCATCGCCCTCAAGCGAAGGGTCCTGACGTTTGAACAAGCTCGTCCGGCTGATACATCCGGGAGATGTAGAAGCGTTGAATGTCGATATATGGCAGGTGGGAACGAGCGATCGGCGGGATGAGGCGTCGGTACCTGCGTGTGACAGGAGGAAGAAAGTTGGCCGAGTACCGGATACTGTAGCAAACAATCTTGGATCTTTCGTGATTCCCGTCAAGCAAGCGGGACGCAGGGGCCTTTCTCCAAGTTGCTATAGTCAGGGATATAGATTGGGGGGGTCGTCATGGCAAAGTGTCAAGAGCTCAAGCGACAAGCACGCGGCTGAATGGCGGCATGCATTGCGTGAGCTCGCAAGTATGAGGCGAGGAAAGGTAGTACGGGTTGCAGGCCAGAGTACAGTAAGTGCTATTAGAGCTCTGCTGGCGCAGATGTGAAGGATGAGGAGTAAAAGGAAACGCTCACATCCAGGCGCACCTTTTGCTGCCCAAAAGCAAAGGATCCATTACACCCAGCGAGATTCGAACTGCAGATTTCGAATAAGTACGTGTAGTCCAAACAGTTAAGGCTGTTCGGCCATGACTAACCTCGCGACTTTCGCATAACCTCTGGAGGCTGTAAACGCCATACCAATCCCGTAGGAAAGATATAAGAACGACACGCTAAGCCACTGCGTCATGGGTGTACTCAGGCCTGCGGAAAGACCCGCGTTGAATATGTAGTCGTAGATTGACGTAACCCGAAGTAGAGCCGACGCAGGACGATGACTGCTCGTCACTTGCAGCTCTAGGAGAGAACGAAGAGAAAGCTGTCTTACTGAGCTACAGAAGCATCACCCTTGCTGTGTCCGTCCTCCTCCACGTTGCCGGTGGACTGACTCGCCACCGCAGCCTCCGCACCATGCTCCTCCGCCGCACGCCCCTTCTTCCTCAGGATAGCCACCCCTTCCACATGACTCGTCTGCGGAAAGAAGTCGAATCCCCTCAAGCTCTCGATCTCGTACAATCCTTTGATCGGCAAGCCCTCCTTGTCTTCCAGCCCGCCCACAAGCCATCCCACATCCCTCGCCTGCGTGTGCACGTTACAGCTCACGTAACAGATCCTCTCTGGCGCGTAGGCCATGAGCTGGCGTATGAAATCCTGATCGCATCCCTTCCGTGGCGGATCGATGATGACTGCCGTCTCGCCTGGTGGGAACGCGGCCGTGTCGACGGAGGAGAAGAGGTGGTTGGCATCAGCAGCGATGAACTGCGTGCTGTTGGCGGGCAGGTTGTTGAGCGCCGCGTTCTGGGAGGCTGATGCGATGGACTGCGGAGAGATGTCGATGCCGATGCTGTTGTTGAACATCTGCGACAACGCGACGGTGAAGAAGCCTGAACCGCAATATGCGTCTATCATATTTCGGATCTGCGGTTGTGAGGCGCTCGCGGGGCCGAGGATATTGTCGCGGATGTATTGTGTGACGAGAGGCAGGATGCTGTTGTTGTTCTGGAAGAAAGCGCCGGCTGGATTGTCGAAGCGGAAGTGGTCCACGTATTCCGTCGAAGTCTCCTTCGAATCCGTTATACACCGTTTCCGGTGCATATACTCTCCTCTGTCCTCGTCCACGACCTCCGTGCCCTCTGCGTCCTTCCCCGACCCCTTGTCTACCCTCTCAGTACTCTCTCGCAACAACAACGTCGCTCCTCTTTGATACTTGTCAATCTCCCTCCCCACCCTCTCCCTTTCCCTCTTCAAGCCTCTCTGCACAGCCTCCGTCCCGATCGGACACTCCTCGATATCCATCGTCTTCCTCGTCCCTTTCCGCATGAATCCAATGGGCGGCACCGACTCCCACGTCACCTTCTTCCCTTCGCGCCTACTCTTCCGCCCCAAAGCCGGACCATCGAAGTGAGGCGTCAGTTTCGTCCTGTAGCCGTATTGCAGTGGGCTTCCGATCGTGTCGCCCACAGCCGGGACGTCCGATGCAGGGAGTCTGGAGAAGTTGGCGTACGCCTTCTCCACCACCGACTTCTTGTGCGCGAGTTGATAGGCGTAGGGCAGGTGCTGGAACTGGCAGCCAGAGCATTGCGCGAAGTACTTGCATCTCGGCGTCTCCGTCCGGGATTCCGACGCTTTCTTCACAGACAAGAAGTCCGCGAGCGTATACCCATTCTCCAAATCATGCCTCACCACCTTCGCCGACACAGTATCGCCCGGCGCAGCAAACGGGACAACATAGACCTGTCCATCCTTGGCCGCCAAGCCGTCGCCGGTGGACGAAAGCTCTTGGATCTCCAGATCGACCTCGGACCATTGCTCAGGCAATTGCTTCTCCTCTGACGCCTCGGATATCCTCGCATCCTGCAGCATGCGCCTCACGTCCACCAGCAACACCTCCTCATTCGAGCCATCACTGATCGTGCTCGTCTTTTGCTTCTTATTCTTCTTAAAATGCCGCTTTCCCTCGTTGAACGCGCGCTTCTGCGCCATCCTCGATCGCACGACGGTGGACACCCTCGATTGCGTCGGAGTCTTCAGCGCACCCCGGCGCAGAAGAAACACGTACGGAGAAAGTGCGACTTGCATGTGAAAAGTCGACGAAAAAGGAAGGATGCGAGCTTCCGCACTGGAAGCTTTTGAGAGGCCGAAGCATTAGCGGCCGCTAGTGGCAGAGCGCATCCCATGTTCGCCGGCCAACCTTGCGTCAGTTCACGACGGCCGCTGCGAACGCCTGCACTCGGGCGAAATGAGATGAAAGAAGCCTCGTTCATGCAGAATGGAAGAATGAAGGTGAATAGCATCTACACGAAAAAGCCCAGCGAAGGTATCTCTGAACAGCAAACGCCCGTGGTCCTTGTCCGCAATAGTTTCCGCCAGCGCCATGCTCAAATGCAGCACGAAACCGGCAGCCACAAGCGGTACCCAGTAACGCCTGCCCGCCCCATCTCATCCTTCACAGTGGTCCCGAAAGCAGCGCGCCAAACATACCATCTATGGTGTCCCTTCGTGCGCCGCCTGTGATTACGTACTGACCTCTCCCGCTTCCTCCATGATACTATCTCCCCAGCCCCTCGTCGTGGCATGACTGATGTTCCGGCCCTGGATGGCCATTCCTTCGCCCTCGCCCCGCTCGACGTACCGATGCTCATTGAGCTCCTCCCAGATGCGCTGGAAGTACATGCGCAGCGTCCGCAGTCCGCGCAGGTATCCGCGAT
>JAKBXD010000254.1 GCA_021840785.1 Pseudomonadota bacterium | reverse complement strand
ATGCCGGGCCGCACCGACATCCCGCCTGAGCGGGTCGTCCTTGAACTCTCCGAGCGGCAGCCCATCCTCGACAACCCCGCGTTGTTGGACCAGGTACGACGCTGGCGTGCCAATGGCCACAGTATCGCCCTAGACGATTACGGGGCGGGGTACATGGGGGTCGGGGCCCTGCTGATGTTGGAGCCGGACCTCATCAAACTGGACCACATCATGATTGCCGATATCGATCGGGATCGCAAACGGCAGGCCATCGTGCAGGGCTTGGCCCGGCTTAGCGGGCCCTTGCAAGCCACCATCATCGCGGAAGGGCTCGAAACCCCCGAAGAGATCGCCTGCGTACGGGCCCTCGGCATTCGGTTTGGGCAAGGATACGCACTGGGACGGCCACAGCGCGATCCGGCAGCGTCGCCCATCATGGTCCCGATCCGCGAAACCGCCCCCTGTGGAAACGAGGGCGCGTAAGGCACGCCACCGACTCACGGCCCGTAGGTCGCCCGCATTCGCGCCATCATGCGCTCAAAATCCCGACGATGACGGAGGAGCAAACGGCGGGTCGGGCGGTTATTGAACAATCGCACCTGGTTAATCAAGCGGTTGGTGGCATCGACCACCGCGTCCACGTGATCCGCAGTCACGGGATCGGCGATGAGTCCGTGTGTTGCGTCCCAATCCACGTACAGGCACGCCATTTTCAACCCATCCCAATGGCGCAGCTTATCCAGGGAGAGATGATCGCCATGGCGTACAACAACATACTCGACCGTCTCCTCGGCTAACTTGACGGCTTGGTAGTGCGGCTTTTTGTGCTCGATCTTCCGGATCTTAGGTCGCGCCAAATCAAGGAGTTGGAACAGCCCCACCGCCAGCTGCTGGCGAATTTGGTGGCGGTTGCCCGTGTCTAACAAGTGAGCGATCTCGGTCCGTTTCGCCATCCCCACCCCATAAGACCAGATGAGAAACCCCTGCATCACCTCTTCCAGGCCAATCGTCGCCAAAAAGAAGGCCGTGCGGAGATCCGTATCCCGCACGCGGCCGGCACTGCGTTGCAGCTGGCGGGCCCGATCGATCAATGCCTCTACCGTTTCAACCGCATGCTCTACGGGCGGTAAGCCATAACCATCTCGAGCCACTCGGATTCCTCCTCCCGGCGGCCTTGTCCAACGGACGCCCATATGGCACGATCATAATGTCATTATACGTCCCGTGCATCATGAATCCCTGGTAATAGGAGGCGCCCCATGGCCGAAGAAGTCCGGAAAAACCGCCACCAACCCAACCGCCGCTCATTCACCCTGCGGTTTCCCATGGAGCTCTACAACTGGCTACACCGCACGAGCGTTCTCGAGCGCGCGACAAAGACCGACCTCGTGAAGAACGCCGTGGACTGGACCCGAGCCCAGCCGCGGTGGGCGGACCAGCTCCGCGCTATCACCGTCGATGTCGAGGGGCCACGCCGCACCACATCGCTGGATTGGCCGGAAGAGACCTATGTGTGGCTGCGTATTGAGTCCTCGGAACACGGGTGGAGTAGTAATGAATTAGCCATTCGGGCCTTGATGGCGTGGCGGGCACATCGCGAGGCATGAAAAAGCCTCCGGCTCTATGCCGGAGGCAGAAGTAGCAGGATTAGATGGGAGCAAGGCGCTTCGGCGGATTCTCACAATAAGGATGGACGCGGTCGTGGTCGAAAGGCGTAAACCACCCAGCCGGATGCAACGTAGCCGATTCGCCACCCAGCCATGCGGTATCGCAGGTTCATGAACGGTTCACATCTCGACAATAGGGATGGACGGGGCGTTCGTCATACGGGGCAAACCAGTGCTCCGGATGTAATGCGGCGACCTCTCCATCGCCGGCGGCAACATCTCCAAAAAACTGACCGACCACCGTATTCCCGGCATAAGTCCGCCAAAACGCGGCGAAATACTTCGCAATAGACCGGGGCATCGGCGCAGACGGATTAGCGGCGGCCCACACCCGATCCAACGAATCGACAAGCCCCCGAAACATAATGTCCTCGGCGACACAAGACGCCACAGCAGGCCCGACCGAATCTTGAGAATACGGGAGACTATTGGGATCACTCATCACGGCATCGACCTTCGCCATCACCATCAGTGCGGACACAACAAACCGCCGGACAAAGGCAGGAGTATACGCGGCTTGATACTGCGTAGGGAGGATATGTTGCAAAACCTCGGTAGCTTCCCACGCCCGTCCTTCCTGCGTGCCTTGCTCGTCATTCAATAAGCCGTCCGTAAGTATCACCATCGCCTGCCGCATGAGCGCCCACTCCGGCGATGTATCAATGTGCGCCACCAGTTCGCGACTTAACCAAGGCAGTGGCAAAGGGGACACGATGACCGTCCCTTCTGTCTCTGCATCGCAAATGTAAACGAGCGGCCGTTTGTCCCATCCCACAAGGCTTACAACCCGCACAAACCCACCGCCGCTCCACGCAGAATGCGCTTTCGCCAAGGCAACTTGATGAGCTAAAGTTTGAAGCCACGGTCTCGCTGACGGCGCAAGATGAGATCCGGTGGAAAGGTCGTCGAGCACAGTCACTAAGTCCCCCTGCGGTTCATCCACAACGCGCAGCATCCGGGACTGGACTACGTCACTGGCCGACGCAATCCAATCGCTGGGTTTCACCGTACCCGGAAAATCTCCCAAGGGCTGCGGCGAAAAGTAGATATAATGATGTGCCGTCGCCCGCAATGAGCGCATAGCCGCCGCATCTAACCCATGATAATCGGCGCCATCCTGACAATACGGATGGGCACGTCCGCGCGGAAAGGGGGCAAACCACCCTTTGGGATGCAAGTGGTCCGCATCCATCCACACCTGGCGTGCCAGAGGGCCCAACACCAGTAACTCGGTCATCTCCGGATCGAAGAGCAGCCCCTCATCTTCATCGTCCACGGACCAAAAGACGTTAAAGTGGCCCCGCATCGAACGAGGCATGCGCGCCCCGGGTTTTTGGACGAATGTTGCGTAAAGATTAGGGAGGCTGGCCACCAACCCCCGAATCACCAGATGCTCCGCCATGCAAGAGCCCATCAGTTCATTCTTCGGCCACACCGGATCGCGAAATGCCCCGTGATCCCACGTATCCAATGTCTCCATGAGGGTTAGTCCGGACACTACAAAACGACGCACAAATGTCGGCGTATAGAAGGATCGCAAATGATTGGGCATGACATGCTGAAGGACCATCGTATCAGCCCATGCTCCGTCGCCTTCCAAAAGCGCTATATCGGAAAAAAACTGGTCTGTCATAACGCGCATGCCAAACCGTAACAAGTTCCACTCCTCTGGCAGAAGTCGTGCCATCTCGCCCTCCCCGTGATCCATAACATCCAACGTAATCGGTTTCATCAGTTATCTCTCCC
>JAKBXD010000253.1 GCA_021840785.1 Pseudomonadota bacterium | reverse complement strand
CCCGCGGCTTTCCCGGCCACGCTCGTCGAAGTTAGGCGACGCGAGCGAGGTCAGGCGAAGCAGCGTGACCGGTTAAGGCGTAAGGATGGGCCATCATTTTGGAAAACGCGACCCGTGCGGGACATGGTCTGAAGTTTCCCGGCGCGCGCATTCCTGGCTTCATCGCGATGGGGACGTTTCTCGTTCTCGCGTCGGACGAGAAGATCTTTGCGATCGTGCACGACACCACGCAGCGAGGAATCAAAATCTGTTTCACGGGCACGGCGTTTGAGACGTGGATTGTCGGCGCGAAGGATCCCAAGCGCGTAGTGAGCACCTTGGGGGTGGAACCGGACGGATGCTTTCTGTGAGGCGTGCATCTCGGAGGTTTCTGGGTCGACCATAGGTGACAGTGACAGGCAAAGCATGGATTTTGATCAAAATGACCGTCAGAGATTAAGGTAAATTTGAGGCAGCGATGCCATCTGTGTTTTCAGGGCAGCCCACAGCGTGATCATGGCGGCTTGGTCTTGCTTGAGCAGGGATTGCGCATGCAGCACCCGTTGAAAAGCGGTTTCGTAGATTGGGAGATGGAGCCATGGGTTGGTAGGGACCCACGACTCCGTCCAGTCGCGAGGAACGCTCGAATATGCAGACTGGACCCATTCGCGAGGAACCGCCAGGGATGGCCAGAGATCGGCATCGGGTTCTTGGGAATCGAGGGCGCTCCATTGCAACCAGAGTTGATGCAGTTGTCGGGAAATGGTTGAAGCGACGGATGCATTTTGAGGATTGTTGGGATCCGCAAAGAATCGGGCAACCCCGGGGAGAGGCCAGCGAAATCGAGCTGCGTCGGAGGCTGGGGGAAGTTGGAGAAGAACGTGCAACGGGTCGTCGGGCTTTAAGCGCAAGCGATACGTGGCATCATGAAGGCTGATGGCTACGGTGAGGTCTTCGTTCGAGGATTCCAGTGTCGCCATGGATGAATGCGGATGCGTGAGGAAATGAATGGTCGCAATAGCCCATAACAGATTGTGAAGACGGGCATGGTAATCATGAATCGAAATCCCGCGTGAATAGTAGGGTTTGTATTGGCGGACTTGGGTGGGCAGGGCACAGCGAAGCAACGTATGGTCACGAACAAAGATCAGATGCCAGAGGTCGATCTGAGCATTGCGGGGGGATGCGTTGATCCATCCCAGCAATTGACTGTTCAGTTGCCAAGTGTCGCTAGAAAATGGCCAGGCTGTAGGAATTTGATCATACAGCCCACGGGTGAGCTTGTGTCCCTGAAAACGCAGCGTCGTTAAGGTAACGTCAATCGGTTCGATATCGACCGTGGTAATGCGAGTCGTCTTTTGGGACATAGAACATTCTCCTTTGCAACGCAAATCCCAAGGCTTTTACGCGTGGGTTCAGTAACGGGCCGGATGGGCCGACGAAGGCTTTGGCGTTTGGTGCATGGGCCCATGGGCGTGAACGCCGCCGCAAGCGGAATGGCAAGAGCGTGCCGCTTCCGGCTGGGCCTTTCCTAGCGCTTTGCCCAAAGTCCGCGAGCCCTTTCCCGCCAGGTTTTGGCCCTGCGCGGGACCGCGCACCCTAAGACAATAGACGGAATGCCTTGCGGCGACCGAGGAGACGATCCCGTCTAAGAGGGCAAATAGCTGGAAAACCGAAACGGCGCGAAGGCGAGAAAGGGGGAAAGGGGGAAAGGGGGAAAGCGGGAAAGGGCGTGGGCCTCGCACCACGCCGTAACGCAAGCCAGGGCGTGGTGCACGTACGATTATGCTTCAGAAGAAAGAACGGGCATCGAAGGGGATGCTTCACCGACAATAGTGCGCCAGGTATGCATCGCGGTATGAGAGGACCACGCGATCGGGATCCATTGAGGGTGATCGGACGAAGGACTAAATCCCGCAGGCGACCAATGCGCACGAATAAACGTGTATCCCGGAGGAATTTGGATCAGAGCTTCGGCGGCGGCTTTCTGTAACGCCTCGGGAGCCACATACTGAGGATTGTTGGGATGACGGTGGAGATGGCTGCAGACGGGATGCGGCGTCATCTGCGACGAAACTCGACGGACATGCGGTCTTGAGGCGATGGTCAGGGTGCGACCGAAAGATCGGTGCCATACGCGGCCGGGAGAGACGCGAAGTGGGGGGTGATCCTGATCCATCCAGGGTTGACGAGGTCCATCGCGTGGTGGGGTGAACATTTCACGATGGCTGCTGCCTTCAATCCATCCCAAGAGCCAGGTATACGCGTACCAGATGGCATCCTGCTCCATAGGAGGGTGAGGACGATCGGGACCGAGCGTAAAAACGAACACGCCGTGGTCGGTGTGCAAATGAATGGTACCCCATTGGTAGGGGGCCGGAGTGACCGCGATGCGGCGCCACCCCCACTGTCGAAAGGTCGGATCCGTAATGGAAGTGCACCAGCCATCGGGGGGGCTCATGGTGCGGTGGGCGAGACGGGTTTGGGTCTCGGTCCACCATGCGGCCAGGCGCTGTCGAGTGGCAGGGGTCAGCGTCACCGGGTGCGTCTGAACGTGTTGCATCCAGGCATCCCATCCGAGCAGTGAAGGGGATTTTAATTTTAAAGGAGATTCTGAAACCGGTTCCGTCGTCCCATCAGGGAGGAGGTTTTTCGGACAGGTTGCCTGATGCTCCGAAATCATCTGGTTCCAAGACGGCTCCACGGTATGGTGGGATGGTGTCGAAAGAACCATCATCGTGCATCGTGGTCTTGGATCGGCGTGGCATAGCGCGTTGAGCGTGGTCTGAAAGAATGTGCGAACCTGATCGGGATCCCACTGGAGCCATTGAACCACCGTGGGATTGGTGATGGACAGCATGTTTTTCTGGGATTCGCGTAGCAGGGCTTGGCCAAGAACAGGATCGGGCCAACTCGTGTAGCACGCAGCGGCCAAGGAATACGCAGGTTTCCCCGGGTTGGGAGAGAAGGGAGCGTCCGAATGGGATTTCAACCAGGTGGTCAAGGCATCGGCGTGCTGAAGCCACGGCCGACATTGCGCCATAATTTTCTGCGTTTCGACCTGATCGTACACCGCCTGAATGGCATCTGCAACCGTCGTATCATGGACGTGCAACGCTTGGATGTGCTCAAGCCAGTGGGGATATTGCAAAGAGAACTCTGGGTGGGTGGTGACGATGTGAGACAACTGGACGAGCCATCGGTGTTGGAAGACGCTCAGATGGGCCACGAGCATCGATCGATACGGCGATGGTGAAACGCCCGGAATCTGGTCTTGGAAGTGGCGGATGCGGGTGGCCAGTGTGTCACTGTCGGCGGCATCGTCGATCGCGCGCTGAACGTCTTCATCGGCCTTCGCTGCGGCTTGAAGCGCTTGGTAGTGCTGAATGATCGGGGCGTCGGCCGGGAGAATC
>JAKBXD010000252.1 GCA_021840785.1 Pseudomonadota bacterium | reverse complement strand
CGCGTATTTCATACAATATTCTGGGAGTTTAATCATGAAAATCTTACACAAGAACAGATAGCCCAACGCTTCGGGCCTCCTGAAGAGGTCTTGCTAAAGAAGTATTTGTCCCCAACGGTTTGGGACCAGGCTATGGACCGCTTTTTTAGGTTATACGAAGAAGGCCACGGGGAGGATGTGCAGCCTACCCCGGACGTTTTGCACATGCTCTCGGCGGTCCGTGATCAGGGATTCTCGATGGCGCTGGTGAGCAACAAAGGGCGAAAGGCAATGGAGATAAGCCTTCAACGAACTGGACTATCCCAGTGGTTTCCTATCATTATTACTGGGGATGATGTCACCCATACCAAACCGCATCCGGAGGGATTGGAAACGGCCATGAAAAACCTTGGGGTTAGCGCGAGGCGGGCGATATATGTGGGGGATAGTGGGTCGGATATCGAAGCGGCTCGAAATGCCAATATGAGATTTGCGGTGCAAGCTCACTGGATGACTACGACTGGCGGCGCACGATTAGGCTCCCCTGACTTTTGTGCCACCAATCCCAATCAACTGATCCCATGGATTAAAATGCAAGCGTCAAAGGAGGGCAATAGTGCAGGCTGATCACGAAATTATCGATGCTATACTTCCTGCTATTCGGACCGCGCGGCAGGCCATTTTGGATGTGTATGATTCAAACCATCAGGGGATCGAATATAAGGACGATAAGTCTCCTGTGACCCGTGCCGACAAATGGTCCCATGACATTTTACTTGAAGCTTTATATCGTATTACGCCAGGAGTGCCAGTCGTTTCGGAGGAAGGAGTGCTAAGTAACGAGCGGCTATCATCCGAACGCATTTGGCTAGTTGATCCGCTTGATGGAACGCGAGATTTTTTAAACAAAACCGGAGACTTCAGCATTAATGTGGCCTTAGTCGACAACGGAAGTCCAATCGCCGGAATTGTGGACTTGCCTGCCGTTGGGCTGACCTTTTACACGGCGCACCACAGTCCTGTGCGGTGCCTCGAGAATTTTACGGAGGGGATACCGGTACAAACAACGCGCCGCAAATGGTCGGACCCATTGGCCCTTGGAGTCAGTCGTCATCACAAAGAGGCGGAAGAACGATGGGTAAGCGATAATCGATTGGCGGTTCGAGAATGGGTGCCTGCGGGGGGGGCCGTAAAATTTTGCTATTTGGCCAACGGGCGGATCGACCTCTACGTCCGCCTTGGGCCGACTATGGAGTGGGACACGGCAGCTGGCCATGCTTTGGTCGAAGCGATGGGAGGATCGGTCAGAAATCTCAATGGCAATCCGATTAAGTACAACAAGACGGATTTACACAATCCGTCATTTGTGGCGTTCGGCCCCTTAACTGGAGACGGATGTCCGTTGTAGGTTGTCGTTTGATCTATCCGTAAAGAGCGCCCCGTTAGGGGCCTTCTTTTTTCGGTTTGTGGCCTTTTAACACGTTTTCCGCACCTAAATATTTCCATATAATTGTCAGAATAGTTCTCGAGTATTTGGCGTCCCCCATGGCGAAGAGGGTCTTATGAACATTTCTATGATAGAGCCGTCAGGCCGTACGGTGGGGGCCGCCCCCTTATTCCGCCAGTTTGCGGATGAGATCGCCCTCGTGCCCCTTCTCAATCAGATGTTGCCCTGGGACACCCGGCAAACGCACGTGTCCCCAGGGGAGCGCATTTTATTGTTGATTCTGGATGTGTTAGCGGGGAAATCGCCGCTCTACCGGATGGCGGATCGCTTGGTCACCACGGACGTGGAGGTCCTGATTGGGGCGGGACGCCGTCCCGCCGATTTTTCCGACGATAGTTTGGGGCGCGCCCTGGACAAATTGGCGCGGGCGGAGCCGGCGAAAGTGTTTAGCACCTTGGCGATGGCGGCCTATGCCCATGAGGGCATTGCGCTAGGAACGGGACATTGGGATAGTACCTCACGCACCGTCTATGGCACATTCGATCCCCCGGCAGAGGGTCCGCACCCCGCTTATGGCCATTCGAAAGATCGACGGCCCGATTTAAAGCAAATCCTCATGACGCTCTTCGTCAACCGGGAGGGGGTGCCCCTGTTTGGTACCGTGGAATCGGGCCATCGATCGGACAAAACGCTCAATGGTGAAATGATCGATCGGTTAGTCGGGGCGTTGGAGCCCCCGCAGTTGCAATCTCTCATCTATGTGGCGGACTCGGCCGTAGTGACTGGCCCCAACCTGACACGCTTCGCGAGCGCGGGGATTCAATTTCTCTCCCGCTGTCCCGAGACGTTTGGGGTGGCCGGGGCCGCCAAGTCCGCCGCGTGGGCAACGGACAACTGGCACGCGCTAGGCGTAATGACGGATCGGCCCACCGCAGCCCAGTATTGGGCATCCGAGCAAACGGGCATGATCGGGGGACGCGCGTACCGATTGGTGGTCTATCGCTCGAACACCCTCGATTCACGGCGCGAACGGACCTTGGACCGGGAGATTCAGGCGCAGCGCCGGGACCTTGAACGGTCCGCCCGCACCGTGATGACCCAAGAGTTTGCCTGCGAAGCCGATGCCCAGCAGGCCCTCGACCATTGGCTCAGCCAGGCCCAACCTGCCTGGCATCATATCACCGGGACCACTCGCTCGCAGACGCGACAAACGCGGCCGGGCCGGCCGCGCAAAAGCGCCCTGGTGGATGACAGCGTGAGGACCTGGCATGTCGAGATAGCCTTTGGCGCCCTCGATGGGATCCGGCGCCAACGCGAATTAGAACGGCGCAGTACGTTTGTCCTCATCACCACCGTCCCCGCCGACCGCCTGTCAGCCGCCGCGTTGCTTGCCGAATACAAAGGACAAGTGCATGTGGAGCGTCACTTTCACTTCGTGAAAGACCCGCTGTTTGTGGACGCGCTGTTTGTGAAGAAGCCCGAACGCGTGGAAGCCTTGGGATACGTACTCCTATTGGCATGTCTGCTGTACAGTCTCTTAGAGCGCCGTTTGCGGCAGTCCGAGGTGCCCGTGCCCTCTCCCTCACGTCGAGTGCTTCATCGGCCAACGGGCCACGAAGTGGTGCGCCATCTCCAAAGTCTGCAAGTGGTGCGGTCGGACGATGGCCAGCGGACAATTGCGTTAGCGACCATGCTCCAACCGACCTTGGTGGCGATCTTAGAGGGGCTGCGGATGTCCCCCGCGGTATTTACGGATCCGCCGAGGCGCGAATCGCCAGACTAAAAAAATTGAATACGTTACCAGATATTGGGTGCGGAATACGTGTTGCACGCTTCTGATGCTTGGGCCTTCCATGCGGATGGCTACAGGCAGGTTCGGAGCGCGTTAGCAAGAATCCCTGCGGATTAATTCTCCAGGAAGAACAATGGGGGTCGGATCGACTACCAGCCCCTCGATTTGTCGGACGAG
>JAKBXD010000251.1 GCA_021840785.1 Pseudomonadota bacterium | reverse complement strand
TTTGTCCCGTTCAGAAGGGCATGAATTTCTGATCAAAGAATTGACATCGGCGCAACGCGCCCTAAAAAAGGTACTGAAGGAACCATGACTATTACCAGGAAAGATCTGGAAGATCATTTGTGGAAAGTGGGCGGTTGGACCCGCCCGCAAGCCGAGCAATTGGTGGATGCCTTCTTTGAACACATGCGTGCCGCTATCATCACAGATTCGGAACTCAAGTTATCGGGATTCGGTAGATTTACCGTGCGGGCTAAATCGCCGCGCCCTGGCCGCAATCCCAAAACCGGACAACCATGCGAAATCAAAGCCCGTCGAGTGGTGACATTCAGCGCAAGTGCCCTGTTGCGTGCGAAAACTAATCCGAATGTGCCGCATTCTCGGCGTCTACGCCATAAAACCCCTCAGTAGCCGCTTGCGGATTGGAATGGCATTCCTTAAAGTAGGGCGCACCCTTTCCTTTTGTTGAGGTCGATCATGAACAAATTAGAATTCGTCGCTGCCCTGGCGCAACATGGGGCAATGTCCAAGGTCGACGCCGAAAAAATGTTTCAGGTCTTCCGGCATACGCTGGAAACAGAGTTGCCGACAGCCGGGAAGATCGTCTTTCCGGGTTTCTGCACTTTTGAGGTTGCAGAAAAGCCAGCCCGTAAGGGTCGTAATCCGGCGACGGGCCAGGAAATCGACATTCCCGCGAAGAAGAGCATCAAGTTCAAGGCGGGGAAAGAATTTGCGGATAAAGTGAATAGCTAAAGGATCTCATCATGGAAGCAACGAAAAAGCGTATTCGTCGTACCGCCGAGCAGCGTCTGGCGGATTTGGAAAAGCAGCAAGCCGAAATTATGGAACGCCAACGTGCCGCGCTCGCCAAGATTGAGGAAGAAAAGAAAAGACTGATGCAATCCCCATCCAGCCGCAAGAAAAATCTGGAACAAGAAAAACGCTTTGCGCGCGCTGCATCGACTCTCGCACCAGATTGGGATTTCCGGCATTACATAGCGGCTATTGAGAAGGTGCTGGCAGATTCCGCTGATGCAGCCGACCTCTCGGTGCGTGGTGAAGCTTTGCTGGCAGAGCACGGCAAGGGTAAGCGTGGACGGCGGCCCAAGAACGGATAGGTCCGACTATGACGGTTACCAGACAGGAATTGATGGATTACTTGGTGGATACCTTCGGTTTCAGCCATAAGGGATGCGCGGAATTGGTCGCCAGTTTTTTCTCAATGCTTAGTGAAACGCTGGCTGCGGGTGAACCGGTAAAACTGTCTGGCTTTGGGAATTTCACGCTGCGCGACAAAAACCCCAGACTTGGGCGCAACCCCAGAACTGGCGAGCCATGTGAAATTACTGCGCGTCGCGTGGTCACTTTCAAGGCCAGCCCCAAATTGCGGCAACGATGTAGCCCACACGTTCAGGATGCGGAAGTATAGGGGTATGGCATGGACCATGGGTCAAAAGTCATCATACCGGCCATCAACGACTGTCCCAGCAGATAGATCGTTCGTGTGATTGGCCCCGTGTATGGCTCGGGTGTCCGATCCCGCAACATCGTCGGCAATTTCCTTGGCAGCGTCCGCGCCATCTTTGGCGGCAAGCAGTAAGTAACTCATGTCACGGGTCGGCAATATGGCGCCATTCCAGAGTCACCATAATGGAGCCACCTTGTGGGCGGCGTAATAGCGCCGCCTCAGCGTCACCATAATGGCGCCACCTGCCGAGTAGCCCTCAGGATCTCGAACTTCTATTGGATCGGTTACCTTCCTCGCTTTTGGAGGGAACCATGAGCAACAGGAGATTCGAGATTTTTACGATTCGTCAGATTTTGGTACGGATGCGCCAAGGCGACACCGACCGTAGTATCGCCCGCGCTGGATCGCTGGCGACTCACTGCGCCCACATACGCCGATCTCTACTCCGCCAAATCACGAATCCCCACATCTAGTCGGTGTGTGTGACAACCCGATAAGCATGGCCTAATCTTCAAATTGTCATGAAAACGTCATAAAATCTTCGCACTAGTGTCACATAAGCAAGTTATCCTTAGCGGAGCCGCAATATCAGCCCCATAAGGAGATCTGCATGAGTCAGTCCACGGGCACGCATGTACCCCAACTCAGTGTCATCGATTCCCTCAACAATGCCCCTATCAGTTTTTTTCACCTGCGCGCCGCATTCACCGCAGGGATGGGATTCTTCACGGACGCCTATGATCTGTTCATTATCGGGTCCGCACTCGTTTTTATTAAACCTGAGTGGCACTTAAGTGATACGCAGATTGCCTTCCTCGGCAGCATTTCACTGGTCGCCGCTTTCCTCGGCGCATTTATCTTTGGACGCCTGGCCGACGTGGTGGGCCGCAAACGGATTTATGGATTGGAAGCGCTGTTGATGGCTATCGGTGCCTTGGCTTGTGCCTTTGCGCCGTCATTCGCCTGGCTCTTGGTGTTCCGCGTCATTCTCGGCATCGGCATCGGCGGAGATTACCCCATGAGTGCCGTCCTCATGTCCGAGTATGCCAATGCCAAAAAACGCGGTGCTCTGACCTCGCTGGTCTTCGGCATGCAGGGGCTCGGTCTTGCCTTCGGTCCGGTGGTCGCCCTGACGCTCGAAGCATCGGGTCTGCCACCGGATTCCATCTGGCGGATCATGTTCGCGGTGGGCGCCTTGCCGCCTATGGCCGTACTGTACTTACGCCGGACCATGCCGGAGTCCCCCCGCTATAAGGCGTTGGTGCGTGGCGACGTGGACGATGCCGCCAGGGACATGGCGATCTATTCCACCGGCCAACTACAGGCCGAGGTGGAGCGAAAAACCAAGCCCAGTCGCATCAGCCTCGGTCAGATGCTGTCCAACCCAAAGTATTTGTTGCTCATTCTCGGCACCGGCGGCGCTTGGTTTCTGAACGACTATGCGTTCTATGGAAATGCCATTTCCACTCCCGAAATCATCAGAATGCTAGCGCCGTCCTCCTCGGTCATGACCGGGAGTGCCTGGGCGCTGATCATTTTTTCCATATTTGCCATCCCCGGATATCTAGCCTCCATTTTCTTCATGGACGCCATCGGACACCGACGGTTGCAGTGGATCGGCTTTGCCGTGATGGCTGTGGCTTTCGCGATCATGGCGCTGGTGCCTGGGATTACCCATGAAGTGGCGCCTTTCCTTGTCGTCTATGGGATCAGTTTCTTCTTCATCGAATTTGGTCCCAACTGCACCACCTTCGTGATTCCCTCCGAAGTGTTCCCCACCAGTATCCGCACCACCGGTCATGGCATGGCGGCGGGAATCGGCAAGTTTGGCGCCTTTGTAGGGACTTTCGTCTTTCCGTTCATCAGTGCCGAGGGCGGCATCAAAGGCGCGATGCTCTTCTCGGCGGGTGTTGCCGTTCTCGGTGTCATCCTCACCAAGCTC
>JAKBXD010000250.1 GCA_021840785.1 Pseudomonadota bacterium | reverse complement strand
TCTGAGGGCCGGGGGTGCGGGGGTGGGCCCCCGCCGATGACAGAAAGCCCACTTGACCGACCGGCTATCCTGGTAGGTCCGACGAAGCTGCGTTGGGGTTTAGGATGTGTGGCTTCGTCGGGCACGAAAGAAACAGCCGGTCGAGTCAATGTGGGCGTAATGTTGCATAAAGGGCCCCGGTGTTGACGTGTGGGAGTTAAATAGCCCCCTTTAGGGGGCGGTTTAAGCGCCAAAGCGATTAGGCTTGAACACAAATGATGTTGTGAAAGAGGTGGGGGCCGGGGGCCTTGACTATGGTATTGGTTAAGCTGGTTAGGGGGTGTGGGGGTTTTCCCCCACATTGATTGGACGGGCCGGGCTTTGCCCGGGCCGATCACTTTTCCTCTGAATCCACAGAGCTTGGCTTGCTACTATAGGTGATCTTTAAGATCTACAGGATTAATACAGGAGGAACCCGGAATCGAATGCAGCACAAGGCGTTGAGGCATAGTCGGTCGTCCGATAGGCCGCATTTGGTCGTCCGATAGGCCGCACTTTTTACCTAAAATTTGGCTATTCGGTCGTCCGATAGGCCGAGGATAACTTGGTTGTGCCCAAGCACCAGGGGACAAATTTTTTATCTCCATGTCCACCCTGCTCAAAAAAAAGACCCCGTGTGGGTGCCTAAGGATCGAAAAACTTCCGGTCAATTGCGAGGCGGCTGGGTTTTAACGTGAGTCCCTGACTATCCGCTGTCACTTTGGCCTCCGAATACAGTCGCAGCACTTCGGCCAGCTGCACCTGAAACTTCCGCTTGAATTCATACCGCCCCTGCTTGGTCTCGGCGTATTCTCCGCCAAACTGCATCTGCAGCAACTCCCATGGAATCTTCGTCGGTTTCTTGAGATAGCTCAGGCGATAGACGAGCCAGCTATAAATGTCGAGGGCCAACGCCGACCCTTTCAAGGCCGTAATGGCCCGCAGGTCTATCGGCACCGGATGGGCTGTCACATCGGTATAGAACCTCTCACTCAGAGTGAGGAATGAGGCCGCTTGGTACGGTTGAGAGGGCTGATAGGGATCCCACCACAGCTCCATGTCGTCCGCCAGCAACATTTGCTCCCGGCGATAGTGGACAGCACGCGGATGCTCCGCATGGTCGGGATCCGGCTCCTCCCATTGGGTTGAGGAGATCGTTGCGGTAAAGAGACGCAGAATCTGGTCTTTGAATCGCTGGCGCTTTTCGCCGTTGGCATGCGACGCAATACCCAGCTGCGCCATGAGTGCGTTGAGGCTTAGATGCAGATCAATGCGCCGACTTTGCTTTCGCACAGCCTCCGTCGCGACCCACGTCAAAATCAACCGGGGATACGGCCCATAAGGCAAGCCATATTCCGGATCCGCCACAATGGCGAACCGCACGGCGCCATTCGTCCGCGTCCAATGAGTGGCCGGCAGCTGACGATACGGTAGGCTGCATTGCACCAAAAGGCGGGCCTGATAGCCGAGCATCCCCACTTCTTGGGCGGACTCCTGCTCCATCATCAAAGCCGTCGCCACGCGCTTGCGATGTTGGGTTGGCGCTTCGGCCAGAATACCCACACTGGGATCGCCATCAATCAGTTGGCGCAAGAAGACCTCTGAGGGATCATTAGGCATATACAACCCTCCCAGGCACGCTTCCCAGATAGGGGGAGTAACTAAGAGCCGGTCGTGTCGGTTTTTTCGATTCTCGGGGCTTATTTGGCTGTCTCAGAGCGTGTTGGACACGCCGGTCGGCCCCTTGCGGACCACAAAAGCGATGCGGCGAGATAAACCGTTCTGGGATAGACGCCCTCTGTCGAACTGCTGAGAGCGACTCCGATTGCCTGTCAGTGTTGTTCCGGAGGTCATATGGATGCTGAATCACCGTCACACGCCGGTGGTGCGCGTCGGCATAGACAAAGACGAGTCCAACCTGATCTTGCGGGATTTCCGCCCGTAAGTTATTGCAGGTTTTAATTTTATTGTCTATATTTGAAGGCACAGTATAGCCTCCTCTCATGGAGGTTATTGTTTTGGTGGGAAACGGCGTGTGCTGGGGAGCATTGGCGCCGTTTCTCTATTTTGCGGCCAATTGGGGGCCGGGGCCCCATGATAGGGCCTGCCCGGTAAAGCATAACCGTCACCATCCTTGTCGGCGTCGTTGAGAGAGATTGACACCGGCGCAATAAAAAAGCCTGCCGCGAGTTTCCGCGCCAGACGATCCATGTGCTGCCGATTGGGGTGCTTGTCCTCTTGCCCGTAGGCCTTGGCTATGCTAGCGTATGCCTAAGGCGCGGAGGCGGCATGGGTCTAGACGGAGACTCAGCCGAGGAGCCGGGGCGGTGTTGCAAGCACCGCTTTATTTCTTTGCGCTCCACGAACCTTAGCGCGATCATACCCTTAGCCTTATCCAATGTCTAGCATATGTTCCCAATCGATGAAAGGAATTCCAAACCATGATCCAACTTCGCCGTATCGCCCAGCCTGCGGACATCTTGGCCGCTGGCGCTGCACCGCCTCCGTTCGGCCCATCCTTTCCTCCTGATGTCTTGCGGCAGGCCGACGCTCTGGAGGTCTGGGGCACCACCTTTCGAGATGCCGAAGACTACACCGAGTTCCGGCTATTCCAGGAGGAGAGCCTTCTCGCGACATACCGCATCAGCGGGTACTAGCTCGACAGGTGTTTACACGGAAAACCCCCTCATCCCCCCCAGTGAACCTCGCAGAACCGCACCCATTCCGCAGCAGGGAAATCTCCCTCTTATCTCGAACCGTTTTGGGGACAAGGAGGCGGTTTCATGCCCACCCTGACGATCGCCCAAATCGCTGAGCAGTTAAGCCTTCCGGAGTCTACCGTCCGGTACTATCGCGACCATTTTTCGGACTATATTCCGGTCATCGGCAGTGGTCGTCAGCGTCGCTATCCTGCGGAAGCTGTCGAGGTCTTTCAGACCATTGCGGAGATATTGCGGAAGGATCACGGATCCGCAACTGAAGTCGAGGAGGCCTTATCTCGCTTGTTTCCTCGTAATTCCATCGCTACCGCAACAACACCACAAACCACAGCAGAACAGCAGCAGTCATTACCGCAACTTGCGGAACAAATTGCGGTTGTTCTTATGCAGCAACAGGAAGCGCTTGCTCAGCAAACGTTCGCCATTGAAACCCTGACCAAGGAGGTCGGTGAGCTTAAAGCGCAACTATCCGAGCAAGAGACCGCGCGCAATCACCGTCTTGAAGAGCGCGATGCGATGCTGGTAGCTACGATGCGCCGCCTCTTGGAGGAGCGTCGTCCGCGGTCGTGGTGGGGGCGCCTCTTTGGCAGAAACACAGCGACCGAGAGCGAACCCTCGGCGCGTTAAGTCGCACCCCTAGTGTTGCGGAGCGGCGACATGGGGTATGACAACGATTCGT
>JAKBXD010000249.1 GCA_021840785.1 Pseudomonadota bacterium | reverse complement strand
ATCTCTCGTCACCGATCCCGCCACATCGAGTTGGTCTTGGTACGGAGTTGGACCCCGACGGAGTCCGGTTCCGGGCGGGGTGAACACCATGGGTAGTAGCTGAAAGGAATTGAACGCGAGGGGGGACGCGGTCAATTGCACCTCGCCGCCGAGTCCTTCAAAGGTCCACGTTGTCTGGCCGTAAGACGGCGACGGCGACGCAGCGGTCCAACTGCCGGGGATCGTCACCGACATCGCTCCGGCGCGAACCGTGCGCCAGGGATGAGTGGGTCGCGTGGAGCGGGATCGCGAGGCGGCCGGCGTGGTTGATGACAGGGGTGTCCGTGAAGCAGGGGTGGGGCGGGCACCCGTCGCACTAGCGGGATCCTTGGCGCCGATTCCGCATCCCCCGAGAAATACGAGACTGGCAATCAGTAAAATGAGAACTTGACGGTGCATGACGGTCCTCCTCCCGGGTTCATATCTCCTTTCCAAACGCCGAGAGAGCCCCAGTGGTTACTGCTGACCGTGTTGTCATAGGTTGTCCGACCGCTGTGCGGCCCTAAAGTTCACATCGCAAATCATCGGCATTCGGGGGCGTATGCGCATTAGAACTAGGGCTGAGTCGGGTCGGTTTTAGTGCTCTCCCGGCAAGATACCGTTGCCCCGTTGTTTTCCGCTTGGGTAACCGCATTCTCGCACTGTCGTTGTATCTGCGAGAGCAGCGAAGGGAATGAAGCGGTATGCACCCATGGCGCATCAGCGCGGCGATTCTTCTGGCGGGCATGGCGGGTTTGACCGGGTGCGGCACAGGAACGACGATTGACGCCCCAGCCCCATCCGTTGCGAAATCCTCCAGCAACCCAAGGCCTGCGCACGGGAGCGCCCGCGCGCTGGACGTGACCAAACTTTGGATGTCCACCGCTCACGACGGAGTCGGCATTAGCCCCCAAGGAATGTATATCACTAGGGATGGCGGGCGCCATTGGACAACGGTGTCGCTGCCAGGGCCGTCCCGGGCCGCCCTGGCCCAGGGGCTCCCGTCGGGGACCTCGACCGCGTACCTTGTGACGGTGGGTCTCGCACCGAACGGCATCGTGTGGATGATCAAACAGATGCCGGCGCACGCCCAACTCGACGTCTATTGGACACCCAACCGCGGGAGGACCTGGTATGGGGGTTCGTTGACGACGCATCTGTTCTCCCAGGGTGTCCCCCTATCGGTGCAGAATATGAGCTTTCTCGGCCGCCACCGGGCCTGGCTCTCGGTCCAACCGCAGCATGGCATGAATTCCATGCCGGGCGACCTCTGGTATTCGGATTCGGGGGGAAAAACTTGGCGTCGTCTCGCGGCCAATCCGCCGGAAACGGGGTCGAGGGGTTGGCCCGTGGGCGGCGCGGTGAGTTTCACGGCGCCTTCCCAAGGTTGGGACATGGGTCCTCAGACGACCACGAGCCCCCATCTCTTGTGGAGGACGCAGAACGGAGCCAAACAGTGGACGCGCGTTGCGTTGCCCGGGTACGCGCCGAGCCAGGTCAGTGTCATCGCACCCCCGCAGTTTTTTGGCAAGCGCGGCATTTTGGCTGTGGAATATGAGCCCACCAACGGTATGGCGGCCGATTTTTCCACGATGCTGTACCATTCGTCCCAGGGCGGGCAGACATGGATTCCGTCGACCTCGGTCCCCGCGTCTCCCAGCCCCATTATCGATAGCATCAGCGCCACCACGACATGGATTTGGACAGGGTACCAGGACAACAGTTATGCTGGCGCTCCCGTCCACGGTACCTTGGAGGTGACGACAGACGGCGGGACCCATTGGTTCCAACACAGGCCTACGGGCATTCTTCACCGTCTCATGGCTCAAGGGTATTCGATTACCGATTTGGACTTTCTCAATCGTCGACAAGGCTGGGCCACCACCGCCAAGCTGAGCTCTTCACGGGATGGACCGCTACTCGAAACCCAGAACGGGGGTCGCACCTGGCAGCAGTTCACTCCCATCGTCGTCTCTTTGGCTGCCCGGCCGCATGGGGCCTGATCCGGGAACATGGCCGGAAATGTGTCGGCCCTATATGAGTTTTCGCGATGCGAATGACGTACAAACGGGGGGAGTCCCCAGGGGCGTGGTCGTTGACGGGACAGGCGACGTTCGCTAGCGCTGCGGCTGGTGAGTGATATGCTAATCCTGAGGTGTAAGCGCATGACACAACGAGAAGGCGAAGCAGGCCATCCGGCGACACCGCCGGCGCGACTGCGCGCATTGGCCGGCCATGAAGATGCCGAAGGTCGCGTGCGGGTTGCCGGGAACATATCCACACCGGCGGAGACGTTGGCGGAACTGGCTCGGGATGCGGATCGGATGGTACGCTTGATGGTCGCTGGCAATCCGCAAACACCCGAGCGTGTTCTCGCTGTATTGGCCGACGATACCAACCTCTATGTGCGGGAAATGGTGGGTGGAAACCCGAACTCTCCACCAGAGGTTTTAGCGCGCTTGGCCAAAGACCCCCATTGGGTGGTCCGCCGCGACGTGGCGTGGAATCCTCAGACCAGCCCGAAGCTTCTCGCGGTATTGGGCCGTGACAAGAACGACCAAGTCCGTCGGCAGGCGTTAATCAATGTGCACATGCCCGCCAGCGAACTAGAGACGTACGCCCGGTCGCGGAACCGGCATGTCCGTAGGCAAGTTGCCGTCAACCCCAACATGCCAGCGCCCGCATTGCGGACCCTGGCGTGCGATCCCGATTCCACCGTGCGGAACGCTGTGGCACAAAACACGCGCGCGACGGAGGACATACTCCGCCGTTTGTCTGGCGACGCGACAGCCCCGGTTCGCGCTCATGTGGCCCAGCACCCGAAGACTCCTGCCGAGGTCTTACAGATGCTGGTACAGGACCCCGACCCAGCGGTCCGACAAGCCACTCAGTGGGTGGCCCGCCATCTGGTGGACGACGAGGCGGTGATTGCCGACCACACGCGGTTCGATTGGGAACTCGAGCCACGGGATGGGTGGACCTAGCGAGCGCATTAGTTTAGGTTGCTAATAAGCGGGATTCGGGGGCGAATGTGCATGAAGCGCCCTGCTGCACTGTTCGGCTGCACGGGCCTCAATGGCTGCTGATTCGGGACAGGTGCCGGGGGCCGATTATGGTGCCACATGGCGGCTGCGGGCACGCCTCACTCATGGGTATTGGCGGCGACGGCTAGGTCGCGTCTCTGATGCCGCGTACGGGCCTTTCCGGCGATCGTCGCGACCCCCATCACCCAAATGGTGAGAATTACGACGGCGGGGACCATGTGCTGACTGAGAGTATCAGAGACAGCCTGCCACGGCCAATGGGGCAGATAGCCAATGTGGCCCGGTTTGGCCGGCACGACATTGTGCAGGAGCCATTCCCAGGTGGCCCCGAAGCCGACCGCACTCCCCAGCACCAGAC
>JAKBXD010000248.1 GCA_021840785.1 Pseudomonadota bacterium | reverse complement strand
GCAATTTTTGGGCAGCCGAGACCACGATGATGTCCTCGGGATAGGTGTTGGCCTTCATCCCGAATCCGCCACCAACTTCGGGCACAATCACCCGAATCTGATTCTCCTCCCATCCTAAAAGCTCAACCATGTCACTACGCACCCGATGGGGTGATTGGGTAGAGGCGTAAATGGTCATTCGCCCCGAGGCAGGATCCAACATAGCAGCTGTGCACCGCGGCTCCAACGTGACCGCCGTTTGACGCGTCGTGCGAAAGGTTTCCGACAAATGATGTTCCGCCGCCTTAAAGGCCTCATCGAAGCCCTTGGATGCATAATCCTTGTGAAAAAAGACGTTTTTCGCCTCGGGATGTACACGACGCGGGGACTCGCCAATAGCCGCCATCATATCAAGCACCGGGGTCTCGGTCTCATAACGAATGACAACCAATTCGGCGGCATCTTCCGCCAGGTAACGGTTCTCGGCAATCACGGCAACAATCGGTTCCCCGACATAACGCACATGATCATGCGCCAACACCGGCTGACCGACCTCATAGGTATCCTTTTGCCATAGCATTACAGGGCAATCGTCAAACGTCCACACGGCGCGTACTCCGGGCGCTCGACGTGCCGCTTCTAGATCCATGCTAAGAATCTTGGCAGCCGCATGAGGCGAGCGTACAAACGCCACCTCGAGCATTCCCGGGACCTCGATGTCATCGAGGTAGCGCGCTTGTCCGGTCAATAGGCGCGGATCCTCCACGCGTTTGACCCGCGCCCCCATAAATTGAGGTTTCATGGGTTGTTCGCTCATTTTTGCACCTCCTGGGCTTCGTTGGCTACGGCTAGGATGGCATCCACGATAAACTGATAGCCGGTGCAACGGCAAAGATTTCCCGAGAGTGCTTCCCGGATTGTTGCCTCGCTCGGATGCGGATCTTTTTTGAGCAATGCCGTCGCGGTGAGCAACATACCGGGCGTACAATACCCACATTGTAATGCGTGATGATCCCGAAATGACTCTTGAAGCGGTGTTAAGGTCCCGGGATTCGGGCTTAAGCCTTCGACCGTCGTAATTTCAACTCCCTCTGCCTGGATCGCAAACATGAGACAACTGCGCTCCGGTTTGCCATCCACTAACACCGTGCACGCGCCGCACACACCCTGTTCACATCCGACATGAGTCCCGGTTAGACCGAGGTGGTGGCGAATCACGTCGGACAGGAGCCAACGCGGCTCCACCTCGACCTGGTGGGATTGGCCATTAATCGTCAAATGAATCGGTGTTTTAATCGCCATCCTAGACGTGCCCTCCTTCGAAACTCCAATATTCGTGCCCCGTTAGGCGACTATGTTGAAAAGCACGTTCGGCTACCGTCAACGCTAAGTGTTGACGATGCCGATCGGCATCGAGTTGGTCGAGCTCCGTTAGTGCCGCCTCAAAGCTTCGAGCCCTATCCGACGCCGTCGCGGGTAACGACAAGACGATCCGTTCCGGCTTGCCTGCAACCCCGAACCAGGTCACCGCACCCTGACCATCGCCAGAATCCTCGACCACAGCTCCAGCCAAAGCAAAATCTCCGGGACGCCGGGCGACTTCGGCGAACCCGAGGCGATGAGCCGGCATCGCAACTTTGACCCCGGTAATGATTTCCTCGGGCGCGAGCTCAGTGGTGTAATAACCCAAGTAAAAGTCTTTGGCTGCAATACCGCGAGAGCCATTAGCGCCTTCGATTTGGAGCTCGGCCCCTAAGGCCACCATAACCGCAGGCCACTCTGAGGCCGGATCCGCATGCGCTAGGCTCCCACCTAAGGTGCCCCGATTACGCACCGCCCAGTGCCCAATATGTCGAGCTGCCACAGCAAGCAACGGCAATCGGTCCCGCACCTCAGCGCTTTCTGCCATCTCCTGGTGTCTCACTAGAGCTCCAACATGTACACCATCCCTATCAAATGTGATTTGATGTAGAGAAGCTATCTCATTAATGTCCACTAAGAGACTAGGGTGCGCCAATCGAAAATTCATCACCGGCACCAGACTTTGGCCTCCCGCCAGGATCTTGCTATCCTTATTGCTTTGTAACCAGGTCACGACGTCCTTGACGTTCGAGGCCTTCCGATATTCGAAAGCTCCGGGTTTCATCAATTTGCGCGGGATACCCCGGCGTTCAGGCCGGGGAGGGATAGCGCCTCTCCCGCTCCTCCTTTCGTCAATGCTATCTTGGTCCACGAATAATCATAGCCGTCGGCCCGCTGAATCAGCGTGCAGAAACGATGATGGATGCCCTGCATCAACCCGTTTTCGGTCTGGATGTTGAAGCTACCGCGGGCGCGAATGGCCACACGCCCCAGATAGGTGCCCACTTTCTTGCCTTGGGTCACTACGGCTCGCACCATATCCCCCGTCTGGAATCCGAAGGAGCTCTTGCTCTGCATGAGATAACCACGCGGAAAGCCGTGCTTCGTCAGCCGCGTGCGCTGGTAGCTGCCGCGCCCGGTGCCCTTGATACTAAGGACTGGCTGTTGCCAGCGTTTTAATTCGTCTGTATAGCCAACACAAGCCGCATCGAGGCAATGTTCCTTCGGGACGTGTAACCGGTAACGGTTCCACTTCGTCCGCTCTTAGGCCGCGGCGTCGCGTAAAGGCGCTGTAGCCTGAGCGAGTATTTTACGGGCCCGCTCCGGATGCTGCGCCAGAAACTGTTCCACGGGCATCGTGCCCTTGCGCTGATTACATGCGTGACAGGAGACGGTGAGATGGCTCACGCGGTCGCTCCCCCCTTTACTGCGGGGATGAATGTGTTCGATTTCGAGCGGCGTGTTTTCTGCGCCGCAATAGACACATGCCCGTCCCCATTTTTCGAGTAAATACTCGCGGACTTCGTATCCAAGCAATGTTCCCTGCTGGTACTCTGTACCGGCAATGTCGGGGTTTTGCATCTGCTGCGTATCGAACCGGACCAATTCCTGCGACAGCGCCGTCACCGGTGCCCATCGCATCAACCGTTCGACCCATGTCAGCGTGGTGTCCACCCGATGTTGCAGGCTGGGTGCTAACCATCCGTCGGGCTTTGGCCGGTTATTGAAGCGGGCGGCCCGATAGCGAAGGTTCCCGCGCCGACGCCGCCGGAACGCGCGGCGGCTGGTGAGGGCATCCCGGATCGCATGGCCACGATGTTTCAGTTCCAGCAGCATGAGGGCAGTGAGGGTGCGAATGATTTCACCGGTGGAGACCTCTACGATTTCTTGCTCCCGCACCAGCGCGAGTCCCGTGGTCTTGCTGCCCGGATCGAGTTTTAACCGGATCGGTTGTAGCACGGAATCTTCCACCCGGCGGTCCACCAGCCGGATCGTGAACGGGACCATGCGATGGACCCGTGCGCGTCCCTCACGCAGCAACTCACGAGCTCGTGCCGGATGGCACGGCATAAGTGGCTTT
>JAKBXD010000247.1 GCA_021840785.1 Pseudomonadota bacterium | reverse complement strand
TGAAATTGTTCGGAAACCCCTTGCAGATAATAGCGGCCTACGTCGGGAATATCGAGATAGCGTCCGGGAATCCACTCGGGCTGGCCATGGACGGTAATCGTGCCGCTGGCCAGATCTTGGTTCTGGTGTTGCGTGGCATACAAATAGGCCGTGAACTCTTCGGCCAAGGCTTGCAATTGCGTAAGACTCCCCTGCGTCGGCGAGAGGCCGACTAAGGGCGTCGTCACGGTCAATGGACGATAGCCAAAGACATCCATGGATGCGGTATCGACGAGCGGATTCTTGCCCGCTTTCAGGAAGTTCACCATCCCCGTCGGCAAGACCGAGGATCCGGTATTGTCCGGCCACGTCAGAAAAAAGTTCAACACTTCCTGCGACGAAAATCCGAGATGGCTTCCGCTCACTTGCGCGGGGTCCAGCGTCACGGCATCGAGATACGGAGCGACCGCAGGCGTTGCGAGCGTATTCGGGCGATCCATGTCATAGAACGGGGGAATCCGAAACGTCAGCACCGGTTCCTCGACATCATCAAAGATAAAGAATTCCGTTAAGGGCGCAGTCGCAAAGTAACTCAGCAAGTCCCACAACGGCCCTTGCCAGGACTGAATCGTGGTCGTCGGTAATTTCACGGCGTTCGGCACCGTGCAATGCACGGCGATCCCTGGAATCGCGCTGCTCATGGCCGCTTGCAAATGAGGCAGATACCCTTTCGCGGGATTCAGAAAAATATGTTGTAACAACGCCTCCAAAAACTGCCGGGGTTGCAGACTGGTCATCGGAAGACCGTAGTTGTAGGAGAGGCCAAACGAAAGCACGGCCATTTCCTTTTGGGAGCCTTTGGTCATCATCTGCCAGAGATATTGCACGGAATAGTTGTAAAAGAGGGCCGTATAATCCTCGCCAGCAATCACAATGTTGCGACTAGGACCGCCAGTCTGCCCGATGGTCCAACTGCGCGTCGGACTGGTCACAAAGCCTCGCATGCGAATCGGCAACGGACGTTGGGCGGTGTTGCCGGCGCGAATCTCGACATAGGCCATGCGCGGAATCTCTTGCGCCCACGAATGGCCCTGCACGAAGCGATCCGTGAGCGTGACGGTCCATTGCCCTGGCTGGCCGCTGGTCGTCCGTTGGGTCGTCCATAGGATCAAATCATCATCCACCGAGGACACCGTGTTCTGCTGGCCGCCATAATAAAACGTCACGGTGGTTTGCGGAACGAACTGTTCGATAACCAGGGATTGTGGCATGATGGACTCCTAAAGGGGGAATGGTCACGATGGATCCTCGTTCCCGACGGATGACGATCCGACAGTGGGTGTGGTGGCCCAAGACCGGATTAGGATGGGGAGTGACTATCGCTATTATCGCCATCGGCGGTTACTGGCTTTATTGGGCGCATTATCGTTATCCCCAGTATTACTTTTTGACATCGATTCCCACCCAAGAAAGAGGGACCCCGTATCCCATGCGACGGGTGGTGGAACACTGTGCCGGAGATGGCGGCTATGCTAGTAGTCGGATCATCCCCGGTGTGCTCCGTGTCACCCCCGCAAACCGCGCAGGCCAATCTCGCGTCCGATGGACCATCAATGGCGCCACCTATGCGTTTCGCCTGAATGTCAACGATCACCGAATCCACACCACCAACGAAACGGCCGCTCTATGCGTCGCTTCTGAAGGCTGGTAAGGCACTTACTTGCCGCGTTTGGGGAGCAAGCCCATGTTGACGTGCGGTTGCGTCCCAATGGATAGGGGATGAGCGTTCATCAGTTTCGTTTGGGCTTTGATGGCCGCCGAAATTTCCTTCAAGATCGCTAGCATTGCATCCATGCCTTGTGTCGCCGCAGGCCCCACGCCTCCATAGGCATAGAGGCCGCCCGCGACCGAGTGCGTCCGTTGCAGATCCTGGTTCAAGATGGTGGCCCCCGCTTTGAGATTGGCCATCACATGAAGCGCATCCTGCGGCGTCAGCCCATAGGCCGAGAAATTCGATGAATTCACTTGCATGAGCCCGGCATCATAGGTGCCGTTGCTATCGTGACCCACGGCATGGGGATGTCCGCTCGATTGATCGGCGATCACGGACATCATGAGCGCCGGGGTCAGCAACGGAGACTTATGCGGCAACGTCTGCAAAGTCTTCATCACATCGGGAAGCCAATGCAATTCGGTCGCACTCAAGCCCGAGACACTGTTCAAGGGAATGTTAGGCACGATTCCGCCGGGGCTCGTGCCCGGATTGGCGGGATTGTTAGGGCCTACCCACTCGTGGATCTCTCCGATCGATACGGCCCCCGCATGGGCTGCTCCCGATGGCAGCGCCGTCGGATGAGGAATGGCCCTCGGAGCGCCGACAACCGACTGGATCCACAGTTGGCCGACCTCCAATTGCTGAATCTGCATCGTGCCATACTGCGTGGCAGACTTTTCGCCCGTGAGCGCCCCCCCGAGCCAGGATCCGAGATGACGGCCTAACGTACTCCCGGCGAAGGCGCCAATCCCCCCGCCCACCAGGGAGGCCAAGCCAAACGTGAAGGGATCGAGGGGCGCGGCGATGGCGGCCCCACCCAGGAATCCGCCCCACGCCCCGGCTCCGGTGCCGACCATGCCACCAATGCCCTTCCCGGCTTGGCCATGTTGCATCTGGCTAAGCATATGCGGGACATCCATCAGCATGGAGACGCCGGTGCCGATAAGGGGAGCCGACCGCGCTAACCCCCCTACCATATCCAGCACGCTACTCGCACCGCCCGTCGCGACTCCATTGCCGACATCAAGTCCTGTGGCCACTCCGCTTCCCGCTATGGAGGAGGTTTCGCCAATCGCAGAAGGAACCATGACATCGGCAGCCGTTCCCCCGGTCGATCCAAATCGTCCAAATAGCCCTCCAAGCCGCGCCCCAAGTAATCCTCCTAAACTGGATTGCGCCAACCCGAGCGCTCCCACGCCGCCAATGGTTCCTAACGCGGCCAAGGCTTCTCCTGGATGAGAGCCTACCCCTTGCAAAAACCCGATCGGCCCTGTTAGGGCCGATGCCATATTTGATCGCGTCAATGCCAACGTTTGAGCATGCGCTTGTTGGGTATCCAACACGTTCATGGGAGTCCAACCCTGCATTGCCATGGCCAAGGCTTGCGTTTCCGAAGAGAGATGGCCTGAATGCGTCGCAGCCGTCAATAACGTGCGGGCATGACTGCTGATTTGATCCATGCCCCCGTTTTGGATAAACCGTTGCAGGACCTGATTGAATTGCGCTTGGGTATGCACCGTCCCGAGTTCGCCGAGATATTGGACCGCCCCCGCCTGGTACTTCCCGAGCGAGGTCCCAGATTGACTCAAGAGATTCGATATGGCATTCGTTTGGCTATTCGAATGCGTATTCATGAACGAGCCCCAGGCGTTGGCGAGGTTCACTTGCGAGGGC
>JAKBXD010000246.1 GCA_021840785.1 Pseudomonadota bacterium | reverse complement strand
TGTGCCAGCGGTAACGCGATAGATCGCTGAGACGCACGTTGTTCCGGCGGTATCCCCGTGGGATATCTCGCACTTGTCGCCCGTGCTTGACATTATGGCCATAAGGAGACTCCTTTTGCCACAAACAGGGGAGGGAACATACGGTGAACCACGGCAGGCGCCCTCGCCCACGCGCCAACCCTACTCTCATCCAGATCCTGCACACGAAGACACAGGGGGCGGGCGAGATCTGCTGAGTGTACATGGCCTCTTCGGTGCGTGTACCCCAATGGTTGGTGGTCGAGATCAGAAAACGGCTGGTAATGGGGGCTTTGCCGAAAGCCGTGAAGAACGGATCGATATCAGTACACTGCGGGGCATGGGTCGGATCGTCGAACTGGCACAGGATAACGCAGCCCCCACCCCGCTCAAGGCCACAACATCACGGCCGGTATTCAGGCGATCCTCACGGCCAGCCGGCCCACAACCACCGCCCCCACCGGGAAGGCTAGCAGATTTTGGGGGTTCCTCACTCATGACGAGAACGGCAGGGAACCGCCACTAGCTCCGTGTCGTCGAGCGCACCAGAGAAGCCCGGCTCAACATGTAACCCTTCGACCAAACCTCTTGATCTCAATGCGACACACCCGCCAACCACATCTAACAGCGCCACTGAGAGCATCTAAGCTTTTAGAGTACTCCAGAAACATTCTCGCTACGCAAGTATACTACCATCAACTTATCGCGGAAGCGTACAAATTACAATCTAGAATTCATTCGATTAAACTTCCTATCGATACCGTTTCCGTCCGATGTCATGGAATGACATTTTTACAACATCATATTGCTCCATTAAGAGTCTTCTGGAGATCAATCGCTGTCCAGCTTGGGCGGACAACCGTTAGCTGGCCAATTTGATGCAATTTGGCATGTCGAGCATCCGCCTCAGCAATTATATATAGCCACCGCACCTTTCTTAAATGCAAAAGATCCGCGCGGGTCTTTGTTATTGCAACACTGACTGGATAGTCGTAATCACATTCATACTCCCCAATAATTTTTCCAGCTAATAGATACCCTGTTGCCGAGGATGGGCACAGAACCCAATCGCCATCTGCCATAACGTGGGCGAAGTACCAGGGCATATTTGCTTGTGTTTTAAAAACCCTTTCATTTTCATTAGGGTACACAATCCGAAACTTCCTAAGATAATCTGCATAGTTATCCTTATACATTCTCATGTCACCTACAGCAGCCCAACCAATGGCGATATAACCTTCGGTCCCAGGTTCTGGTGGAAATGGTCCGTTTTTCGAATTAAAGGCCTCTAGTTGATCGCCATTTTGACCCACGAAAACGCCCCATACGGCAGGTTCTTTGCGCTCATCCATCATCATCTCCATATTAAAAAAATGGGCAATGGAAGTGAACTATGCGCTCAAATTAAGATAGTGTCAAGATACATACATGATACACTTAAGATATCTACTTGCGATAATCGGAGAAGTTTACCCGCAAACGTCAGCGCGACACATCGCGTCGATTTTGTCTATGTTGCGTATTACGCTGATCGTGAACACCATTACGCGCGATCATGAACACCCGAACGGGCGAGTTCTGCTGGCCTAGGACTTTTTACTCCGGGTGTTCACGATCCGTCAAGAACGGGCCCCGACGGGTGTGCCGCCCAGGGCCGGAGGAAATGGCGCGATACACGGGAAGCCGCCCCCGGATTTCGTGACCTTTGTGCGGTGTTTCTCCATAACGTCATCCGATGATGTAATCCTCCTGCGTGTCCTCCATAATGTTTTCCATCACGTGCGCCTCCGCCTGCGAAAGAAGTACCCCCAGGACCTGGACCCGGCTCGTGCCCCAGTGGCAATAATGGCGCAGACGATCAGGTCGGACCGCTAAAGCTTAGAAAGTAAGGGCATAACGATGCCTCCCGTGAGTTTTTGAAGGTATTGGCGGGCGGGGAATTCTTATGCTATCCGTTGATATAGTAGTCTTCGCGGTCATCTTCACTCATGCGCGCGGCCGCACGCTCATCGGCCTTCAAGAGCAAGTCCGCGACGATCTGCGCCTGGCTTTGTCCTTTGCGCCTCGCTAAGCGCCGCAGAGCCAAGCGCGCGGTCGTTGGTAAAAACAGGTCGAGGCGGCACGCCCCTTGGCCAGGGTCGTCTGTCTTTGCCGCGATCCCAACCTCCCCGCGCATCGCGCGGGCCCGGTAGGCCGCCTGACGCTCCGAGGCGGTCTTATAGAGGCGTGGCCGGCCGGGCTGCAGGGTTTTCTTGCGAGCCATGTCTGTCTTCTTTGTTGCGTCAATGGGTAACAGTATCGTGAATGTGGGTAGTATTGTCAACGGGTGACATAAAAGCCAAGCACGGCAAATGAGCGTGCCAATGGCCTTTCCTTGGCTGGGTGCCTTTTCAATCTTTTAGCGCCGATCTCGTTATTGAGATCGGCGCGAGGTATTTAGGCCCCGGTTTTGGCCGGGGCCTTGGTGTTTAGGCTACCGCCTCTTGCTCCCGGCCGGTCAGCAACCCTTTAATAAATCCGTGGGCCTTGGAGGCTTGCGCGGCGGCCGTCAGAATGGCCTTCTTGTCGCCTTTAAGAATCGCGATCCAGTTCGACAAATAGTCAGCATGATCGGGTAAGGTCGCGTTCAGTATCCCGAGGTCGGCATTCAGGAAGGCGCTTCCCAGTTCCGCTATAAGTTCCTCGAACGCGTAAGCCTCAGTTCCGAAGCGTCCGGAGAAGTCGCGGTCTAGGCGGCTGCCATGGCCTGTCGAGTGGCAAATTTCATGCATGGCTACACTGTAGAAGGCTTCGGGGCTCGTGAATCGCTCGCGCTCCGGTAGATGGATAGTGTCGGTCCCTGGGCGATAGAAAGCTTGCGATCCGCCTATGTGAATAACGGCGGGGCTCGCGGTCAAGATCCGCTCGGCGTCCTCGATGGCGGTAAAGGCGGGGCGTTCTTCCTTGGCTGGCGCTTTGATGCCGTCGATCTGGTCGAGGTTGAATACGCGAAAACTTTTCAAGACGGCACCCTTGGTGATCTCGGTTTCGCCTTGGCCGGTGGTTTCTACCGATTCCCAGGGCTTATAGAAAACGCAGAGCTCCGAGGCCTCGCCCTTGCGTACTTGGCCGCCCATATCGGCCGCTTGCTTGTAGGTGAGCCAGTAAGGGGACGCGTAGCTACGGCGAAGACCTGCCGCCCAAAGGATCAGGGTATTGATGCCCTGGTAGGGCTTGCCGGTGGTGAGGTTCAAGGGAAGGCTCGGCTGACTATCCCATAGGCGCCTGCCGGTGCTGCGGGCTTGCTCCATGGCGGCTAGAATCTGGTCGGTGATCTGCTGGTGAATGTCCATCTTACCCCCCTGCGGATTGTTGAGCCCCGAGCCCTCGGTTTTGACTTGGCTTCTGGCGTCCTGCTTGCGGCTGTTCGTAT
>JAKBXD010000245.1 GCA_021840785.1 Pseudomonadota bacterium | reverse complement strand
GGGAGTTGTCGCCCGGTCCATGCGCGGACGATTTTACGCTGGGTCGCGGCGTATCGGGCCGGCGGTCTCCCCGCGCTCCAGCCCGGGCAGCGGGCTGACCCACCCGGACAGCGGGTCCCCCGCGCCGTTTTTGAGCGCGCCGTCGCCCTGCGAGCTGAAGATCCGCATCGGAGTGCCCGACAGATCATTCAGATGTTAGAGTGGGCTCACGAAATCGATCCGGGCACGCTCAAGCACAGCACCTTGACCTATCATTTTCGCAAAGTCGCGGCGGCAGCCTATGTGGCCGCACCCCCGGCCGACACCTTTCGTCGACGCCAAGCCCCGCACTATAATGCGGAATGGCAAGGGGATTATGGAAGGAACTGAGTTATGGAAGGTGGCGGCACGCGACTGCGTCAAACTGTGACGTGCCGCTCATTTTCCTTACATAACAGTGCGCCCCGTCCTATGGCGTCGAAGTACACAAATGATTTAGCCACTGAAGAAGCCCTTGGTCCTCAGTCCAGGACACAGCAGGTAATTCTGTTCCCGGGAGCTGGACGGACTCGAGGGCTTGACGTCGAAGTTCGACGTCTGCCCGAGCATAGATTTGGGTGGTCGATACGTCGGCGTGTCCCAGCAAATCCCGAATATAGATCAAATTGACCCCGGCCTGCAAGAGATGAACCGCTTTGGAGTGGCGAATGACATGAGGGGTGACGGATTCAGGGAATCCCGAAACGCCCTGATCACGTGCGCGATGAACATACTTCTCTAGAATGTACGTGATGCCGACCCGCGTAAATGGGCGGTGCTGCGAATTATAAAAAACTGGGTGATCCCCCCGGTCGGCGCGTTGAAGACCGCGCTCGGACAAGTATTCGGCCACTAAAGTGGCCGTTCGACTCATCAGAGGGACTTGCCGTCGCTTGGATCCCTTTCCCGTGAGCGTCACCACCGCGGGGGTCTCCAACCGGACATCGCGGACCACAACATCGATCACCTCTTGAACGCGTGCCCCGGTATCATAGAGAAAGGCGAGGAGAGTAGCATCCCGCCGTCCAGTGGAGGTTGCTCGATCGGGTTGGGCCAGGAGGTTTTGAAGGGCTTCTGGAGTCAGATACGGCACCAACGGCTGAGGCGCTTTTTTCCATGGAATTGTGAGGAGGTGTTGCACGGTCTCCACGGATTCTGGGGCCTCGTATGATATCCAGCGAAAAAACGCCCGGAGTGCAGCCAGTCGCTGATTCCGGGTCGATATGCTACAGTGGCGTTGGGTTTCGAGCCACCTGAGGAAACTCTCGATGCATGGGGTATCGAGTTGAGCCAACGTCACCTGTTCGGCCGCCCACCCGCGTTCGCTCTGGCAAAAGCGTAGCAGCAATTTAAAGGTATCCCGATAGGATTGGATCGTTTGGGCACTGAGGTTGCGTTGTCCCGGCAGGTAGTGGCCTAAATACCGGGTCAGCAACCGGGCAAAGTCGGTTGACTTCATTGAGGATCACCTCCCGGAATGACCTGGCCAAACTGTTGCTCGACGGTGGTCACAATATCCGGATAGAGCTCCGCCGTTAGGCGGAGATAGTCTTGGGTGCTTTTCAAGCCGGTATGGCCGAGATAGGCCGAGAGATAAGGCAGCGCGACACTGAGATCGACCCCATCGGCGACCCATTGTCGAAGGCAATGAACCGAATAGCTATGCCTCAGATCATGCAGGCGTGGCCCCTGTCCACGCCCTCCGTGGTCGATTCCCGCCTCTGCCAAAAATCGCCGAAAGTATCCGTAAACGGTTTGCACCGCATACGGTGATCCCGATCCATTCGGGAATAAGGGGGCGGAGGACACGGTGGTCGATGCCGCGAGATAATGGGTCATCCGCTCCATGAGGGCTGGGTGAAGAGGGATTCGCCGTTCCTTATGCCCCTTGGCGTGCCGGATGTAGAGGGTCCCTGCGTCTCCATCCACGTCTCTGCGCTGTAAATGGAGCGCCTCCGAGACCCGCAATCCGCTGCCATATAAGATACGAAACAGCAACGATAAGACCACGCCGCGGTCGGGTGACCGCGGGTCACTCGGACATCGGTCCACCGCCCTCAGAAACACCGCGAGTTCTTCCCTCGTGAAGATGTAGGGCACATAGCGGGCTTGAGTGCGAGAGGTGGCGTGACGTGGGTACGTCCAGGCGCTCAGCTCACCGCGTTGCATATAGCCAGCCAGTACCCGCATCAGCGTAATCCGGCGTTGGTGGTTCGTTTCGGTCTCCCCGGGCTGGGTCATCGTCCATTGCTCTACGAGTTGCCGGGGTAAGGTCATCGAGTCATGGCCTACGGCCTGGCAAAACCGATCAAACCGTGCAAAGTCCTGAGCTTCCTTGGGGTGGTACCCCAACGCTTGTTGTTCGGCCATCAGACCGGTCAAGACGGGGGCCAGAGCGCTAGCGAACACCGGCCATTTAGGATTCGACATGCACATGCACCTCCTCGGGATTTAACGCACACCGTCGTAGTCCGACGATATCGACGTGGAGATACACGTGCGTCGACGCCGTGCTGTGATGCCCCAGCACTTCTGAAATGATGGGCAGCGGTGTTTCGTGGGATAACAGGGTACTCGCCAGCAAGTGGCGCAGGGCGTGCATCCCATGTGATCCGCTCGGAATATCCAACCCGGCCAATCGCGCATAGCGCATCAGTAATCCGTGCAAATTTGACCCCGGATCAAAGGGTTCAAACGGGGCCCGATGGCGGACAAAGATGGCCGGTTGTGTGGTTTGTGGCCGACCGTGTTGGAGGTAATCGATAATCGCCCAGCCCACGTCGTCCAAGAGGGGCTGTTCCACCGCCCGCCCCGTCTTCGTTTGGGTCCAGCAGAGCGTCTTAGTTGACCAATGCAATGCCGTTAGCGGCAAAGCCGTAATGTCGCCAATGCGCAAGCCTAGACGTATGGCAAGCAGCAACATGGCGTAATCGCGCTTACCCATAGGGGTGCCGCGGTCAACCGCAGCCAAGAGGCGGGACACGGCGTCAGCAGACCAGCTTTGAGGCAAGTGGCTGTCCCGCCCGATACGAAGTGGAGGCACGGCGTGACTGAGGTCCGTCCAGTGGTACCCGGCTCGATGCACAAAGCGGAGAAAGGTTCGCAAGCCAGAGAGCATCAGGCTCTTGGTTCTCGGCTGGTACGTTGTTAACGTGGCTGCATAACGGGACACGATCCTACCGTTCAGATCTGCGAGCGCGATGCCCTGACTGGCCACATAGGTCAGGAACATCCGAATCCGATCCTGGCGCTTTCGCGCCGGCCCTTCCGAATATCCTCGTTGATCGCAATGGCTGACAAAGGCAGTGAGCACCTGGTCCAACGGCTCAGGCAACGCCGGTGGAGCCTTTGTCCACCGACGCAGCAGAGTTCCCTGTTGGTAATAGTGATCCAAGGTGGTCAGGTAACGAAGCGGCCCACAAAAGCGCCGGGG
>JAKBXD010000244.1 GCA_021840785.1 Pseudomonadota bacterium | reverse complement strand
GCCGGGGCTCAGGGGATGCATCGTCGTGGTCTCCATGGATTTTCGCTCCTAACCGAGATTTCGACTCTATGATTTAGTATGACCACAAACTCCCTCTTCAGCCCCCCGTCCGTCCGTGTCGCGACGCCTATCGGGTATTAACACCGTCTGATGGCGGTTCTCCATCTGAATACCGTGGATATAGCTTAGCCTTCACCGGTGACGGCACCATGGTAAACGTGGCGTCGTCGGTCATCCCATCGCGAGCCCGCACCCCAAATGCCGGCCGTGTCGGCCGACGACGGATGGTCGATCCAGTGCATGACAGCCGGAGCTTGGTCGTCGGGGTCCGGCATCATGACTACGGTCCAACGCCATTCTTGTGGGGAGTTCGGTTTGACACTACTACTTAAGCCGTCTGGCTCTGCTTGCGCATTCACCATGGCGGTGAGCCATTGGCGAAACCGTATAGCGGCCATAAGGCTAAATTGCTTCTGAAGGGCCCATAGAAACCATGGATTGCCTACGTTCTCCTCCCTCGAGGCACCATCAATCGCGCCGCGTAGGCCTGCCCACTGGCTACGTTCAATTTGGTCGCGTACGGATTTTGTCCAGACGCTACTTCTCCAGTCGGTGAGGGGTAGGATCCACTGCCCCAGGCCGACTTGGATGCGCGGCCCCCGATCGATGGCTGCCAGCCTGGGCCAGCATTCGACCTCATTGCGCCAGTGAAGGTAGGCCGCCGCATAAGGGCATATGACACGCCATGGGCTTTGCTGCTGCTTCAGGATGCAGTTGCGGTGGCATCGAAGCACTGTGCGCCGCAGTCGCCGACTAAGGCACTTAAACGTGTGGTAGAGGTCTTGATGAATACCGAGTGGGCTATGTTTCGGTGCATGGGGACCGGGCATGACAGGGTTTGTGCCTGTAAAGTGTCGGATACCTGGTCCGACGGTTAGACCACTCCAGGCGAACCCTTCCGGGATCCGTGGATTAAGACGGCATGCCACGTTCAGGAGAGCCTCGACGGCCGTTCCCGACTGATTGGGCATGCCGCCCTCCGAGATGCCAGCATGCCGAAGTCGGCGAACGACCTCGGCGGGCATCGTCACCCATGACCGGATAGAAGAGACCTGCAGAGCAAGGTGGCGAGCCTCTATCCACTGCTGGAGAAATCCGCCCACCCTATCACCTGGAATGGCACTCATAGCTCCGCACCTGCATCCAAATGGAGGTGTCCCAGTCTTGAGCAAACCATAGGGGCGTTGTGCACCGCAGTGAAGGCAGATTGATTCGAGTCCCACGCCGTGAAACGGGCAACAATCCCAGAGTCCGAATTGGTGAAAGGGGCTATGAAATCCGACGGCGAGACATTGGGGACAAGTCATTAAGTATGGGCGCCGCAACGTCTTCCCGTGAATGAGCGGACGTTCGAGATGACGGAACAAGGCCTCCTCACTCCCGTCCACGGGGTGACCAAAGACCGTGCGCAAGCGGTCCGGATTCAACTTGGCGATCCGGACCTGCGCGACCGGTTTGGAGGCGTCGCTAAAGATACGCCATAGGTCACCGGTGTCGGCGGCGTTGGCGTAGCGCCATCGCTCGATCAGGCACCAGACGGATGCCCATGGATGCCACCAGGCCTCTGTCCAGCATGTTGCGCCCTGCCAACTAGTGTCGGCTGAGGAGTGTTCATCCTGAACAGATTCCAAATCGGTCGTCCCTTCTATTCGGTGCAATTCTACGTATAGTGGTCGCTTTTGGAGCGTTGTATGCAGTGCCGAACCCACTACTGCACATTCTTGCTAGCATTCGTGTGGGGGCATGGATGAATTTTCGCGGGTTGGTCACCATAGGCAAATCCACGACCGTGATAGGCGCAACCACATTTCTCCGGATGTCCAGCAAAGGAGACCTGACATGGATTACGACACTGCAGCCCGAGAATTCATCGAAGAGTTAGTGCAACACAGCAAGTCTACCAATACGGTGGCCGCCTACCGCGCAGATTTGAGGGTCTTTCGCGAATGGTGCGAGTTGCATGTTCCCACGGTAATCGATGACATTAGCACATTGCAGTACGCCTACATTCAAGCCCATTTGTCCCATGACCGTGTGCATGACCCATTATCGGTCACACCATCACGAAAGAATCCCGATCCGATCCCTGGCCTGGGCGTGCGCAATCCGCAATATGCCGACCGAACCTTTCAGCGTAAACTAGTGGTACTCCGCGTATTTTGCACCTGGGCAGAGTCCAAACAATACCTGCCCCAGTCGCCCTTTCCGGAAGACACGGGAGTAAAACCCCGTCTTTACTTGGGCACCAACCAAGCCCCGCCGATCTATCTGAGTGAAGGGGACATGATGCGGTTATGGACAGCCATATTGACAGGGTTGCCATTCCAAGAATCGTGGGAGCGCTGTCGCGATCGTGCCATGTTTGGCCTGATGATCACGACAGGGGTGCTCGTCAATGAACTGTGCCGCCTCAGTGTGGCCGAGGGCGAAAAGGTCGTGCATAGTCAAGGAGAGCTCGTGGTCACCCGCTCGGATGGTCAAAAACGCGTGGCGGTGGTACCCGATCGCGTCGTCACGCTGATTGACACCTATCTAAGCGTACGTCCATCACGTCCCAATTGCCCAGTCCTGTTTTTGTCGACATACACGTCTTTGAATGCCCGCATCGTGCAACGACGCCTGCGCCAGTACACAAACATCGCTGGTCTCCCCCCCACCGTAACGCCCTACACTTTACGGCACACCTTCGCCATGGTCATGTTCGGTGAAGGACTCAATGTGCGCGAAGTCCAGCAACTGCTGGGACACAAAACCGAACTAGTCACCGCCCAAACTTACGGAAAATTATTGGCCACCGGTCCCCACGACAAGGTGCGCGAAGCGCGGGCGTTCAAGAACCTCTAATGACGCTGTGCGGACGGATTTGGGGATCGGCTTGCCTCGGTCGACGTCTTAGATTCCGAGTCTGCGGTGGTTGAATCGCTGCCCTCGAGTTCGCGAGTCCGGATGATGTGGAGGTTCACGTACGGCGGGATGCGGTTTGCGCCCGCCATGTGCCAAGGATGCTTTAGAGGTGTATTCCGTGTAGCGCACTGGTTAGCGATGAACCGTGCCCCAGCCACAGAGCGTGCCGCCCACCATCCCCGCCATGCTCGCCATCATGATGGGCATCATGACGCTCGGGGCACAGAAGAGTCGGACGAGGATGCCGCCCACCAGGCCCCCCGCGGTGCCGCCCACCATGCAAACCATGGCAATGTCTCTCATGCCATGCGCAGGCCGGTGGATGAGCAGCGGCACGAGCACCGGCATGGACAGCGCCACGACCACGCAGGCGATTTCATGGTTGGGCAGGAGACACCAAGTTAAGACCACCATCGGCGCCGCGACCAGCATAGCGGGCCACAGAGCCGGGTGGGGCTGAGCCCATCGCGCCACCGTATCATCCCCTCTG
>JAKBXD010000243.1 GCA_021840785.1 Pseudomonadota bacterium | reverse complement strand
CAAGCTATTCAGATAGGTTTCCACCGCAATAATCGCCGCCGCCTGCGTCGCCAAGCTATCGACGAGCGGCGAAAGCACCAAGCTCATCGACACATTCAACGCCAAATAGGCGACCGGCAAGGTGTTGATCATCACCCCCGCCGCGCGCACCGCGTCACACGCCACGCTCACGGCATTCAACGTCGCATTAGTCGGTACCGTTTGTCCTGTGCCCGCGACAATGACATTTACTACGCCAGCCGGCGGATTCAAGCCTTCCACGAACGCAACTTGCGGCGCGGTGCCTCCACCACTCGTTGCCACCCACCGGATGTACCAAGCAGACGTCTGGTTTAAGAGGGTCGGACGCCAGTCAGCCGGCGCCTCCCAGCTAACCGTCCCGCTTATTTGCAAGCCCTGTGTGCCATCGGTCACCGTCAATGGCTCCCAGGCGGCACTCGTCCCGGAGTAATATTCCCAACTCCCCACGAGGCCCGAGCCCACACTCGTAAAATCACAATACAAATCTGTCCACGGCGCTGACGCCCCAATCGCAAACGCATCGCCCGCATTGACCGGCGTCAATAAGGCAGGAAAACTCGGCCCATACGGCAAATTCGCGGCAGACGTATTGTCCGTGACGACGCCATTTTGCAGTGTCATCGCCGCCAAATACGGCGACTCCACAATATTCACCGTATTCACCAACGGCACCGCTTCGGCGGCCGTCATCAACGCCGCCGGCGTCCCACGACTCAAACTATTGATGTAATTCGTAAAGCGGACCGCTCGGGCGGCGGCCGTTTCCGGATTGGTCCCGCCCGTAAAGGCGGCCGGATTCGTCACCCCAGTAATACCCGAAACGGCCGACACCAAGGTTGTTAACTGCCCCGGCTGCAAATTGCCACTGATGCCCGGCGTGACCGCTTGTACCATGCCGCTTACGGTGGTCGCGCCACTGGGAATGGTATAAGCCGCCAACGCCTGAAAGACCACGCTCTGCTGTGTCGGACTGGCGACCGTTCCCACTAAGCCGCCCAACGGAAACGTCGCGCCCGAAATTCCCGCAAACACGGCCACGCCTTGCGCCGCCTGCGCCGGCAATCGCGGGAAGCTAAAGCCATCGTAAATTCCCGTCTGCGCCGCTTGGGTGATCGTGATGTCGTTCATCATCGACAAGTCCGCTAACTGCTGGGCGACGGCTTCCAAGAGGGTTCGTGCCCGCCCGCCTACCACATAGGACGTAATCTCCGGATCGGCGGCGACCATATACGCAATCAATTCGGTCAAAATATTGTCAAACGATTTAGCCACCCAGCGCACCCCCGGTTAAGACGGATCCCACAGTGAGCTGCTGGGCATTCCGCAAAATTACTTCACTCGCAATGGTCAACGCCGTCCCCGCGACCGTCGTATCGACATTGTCCACCGCCGCGACATCCGGATCGGCTAAGAGCGTTTCGGCCACTTCCAACGCCAGCAATTTATCGCGCTCGGGCGTATTGGTCACAATCGTCTCCAGGGCGGCTAAGCCGTACGTCGGATGCATCACGAGATCGCCTCGCGTCGTCTGTAACGCCGCTTGCAAGTTAATCGCAATATTGTCCAAGCCGTACGCCAACGCCAAGTCGCCGCGCGCATCGACCACCAGATCGCCCGTGGCAAAATCCAGCAGCAAATCCACGCCTCCAAACGGCGTGGATTTGGGCAACGCGAACGTATCGCTCGGCAAAGTCAACGACGTAGGAATATACAGCGTCTGCCCGGGCAAGAGGAGCGTGGCGTTGGTGCCATTCGTCAACGCGACCGGATTCGTCACTGTCGTCCCCGCCGGCAAGCCCCCGCCCACCACCAACTGGTTGATGGCCGTGGCCGCCACATTGCCAAAGGTCCCCGGCTCGGTACAGACCACAGTCACCGTCACTGTGGTCGCCCCACTCGGTACGGTAAACGTCTCAGCCACCGTATATTGCCGCAGCAATGTCGTCGCCGTTAACGCCGCTCCCACCGTGCACGCCGTGTCAATCGTTATCGCAGCCGCCAACGGCGCCGGCCACGTAAACGTCACCAGACCACTCGCCGGCGTCGCCGCGGTGCCGGGTTGCGGCGTGTCCACCAAAAACGGCCAGGCCAAGCCGTTATACGCGGCCAGCGCCTCATAGGTCGTGCCGTATTCCGCCGCAATTCGCCGCAGACTATCACCTGCGCGCACGGTATACTCAATAACCATCGTCCACCCCCTACAACGGCACCGTGACCCCCGCCGGTGTGGCGGTATACACCGACTGCAACGCCGCCAAGCCACTAAACGCTTGAATGACTTGCCCAATCAGCCACAGCAACTCTGTCGGAGGCGGATTAAAGGCAGCACTGATCGTCGTGCGCATGGTGCGCCACGCGGCTAAGGCTTGCACAATATTGGAATAGCTATACGGCACTTTGCCCGCACTCGCCTGGCCAATAGCAGCGAGCACCGGCGTAATGGTCGTCTTCACCAACCCCACCACCGTGGTCGGCGGATTCACGACGCCCATCGTACTGCCCGTATACTGCTGATAATTTGGAAACTGCGCGGACGTTAAACTTTCATTCGGAATAAACGGCACCGGATACCCTGACAAGATATCCAACTCGCTTTGCGACAACCCGCCCAAATTATTCCCACTGATCATGCTCATCAACTGGGCACTGGTAATCGCCAACTGATTGCGCAGATTCAAGGCCGTACTGACCGCATTGGTGGAAAACGTACTCGTAATGGAATCAGTGCTCGCGGTGACCGCGGAACCGCCCCCCGTCGCCGCCGTGGTCACGCCCGACGGTAAGGACTGCAACAACACGGAGCCCAGCTTCTTTTGCTTAAAATGCACCGGAGCCGGCAAAATATCCAGCACCGTGAACGACATGTTGTAAAACCACCAAATCGGATGCGTGACATCTTGCTGGAGCTGGAGACCGCCTTGTTGCCAAATAATGCTGTAGTACTGATCAAGCGACCAATTGTAAAATCGCAGCGTATACACATGCGCCGGGTCCATGAACTGACGATCAGTGTACTCATCGAAAATATGCGTATTTAGGTACTGCAGCGCCTCTAAGCCGCTCATCGCCACGTTCGAGCGCGTGATATGAGTCTGGGACCCGGTCGTCCCTTGAATCGTAATTTGCGCCAAGCCTCGTCCAAACGCCTGCGCAAAGCCGCCATCCAACGTCTGCAGAATGGTATTGTTCGTCGGCTTTTTCACCGAATACTGCTGCGGATTGATCAAGAACGTAAAGCGCCGCAACTCCGTTTGGTCTTTCATGAGTCGAAAGGTCATGTGGTACGGACTCGGAGTGGATGAAACGCCCGGCGGCAACAGCCCTTTAGGCGTGGTCGTCGAGGTCGTCGTGGTCGTCGCCATCATGTCCCTCCTTGTTCTTCCACTGTATCGCGCGTCCGCGCGTGTGGCCAATGGCCGTATGGCCTTATCCCTT
>JAKBXD010000021.1 GCA_021840785.1 Pseudomonadota bacterium | reverse complement strand
CGTTACTGGCGCCTGCCGCCGGACCTCATCTTCATGGATGCTCCTCCACCGGAGGATATTCTGTCCTTTTTGCGGGTGCGGCACCGCTTTGCCCGGGCGGCCTTGCCGGTGCCTCGGGTGCTGGCCGCCCAAATGGCCTCAGGCTTTGTGCTGCTGGAGGATTTGGGGCACGACGATCTGAAGCGGGTACTGGACGCGGGCTCGAATGTGGATCGGTGGATGCGGCAGGCAATGACCTTGGTCCTCAACCTGCAGCAAGCCGGGCAGCGGCAGGCGGCGTTGCCCCCTTTGCCATTTTTCTCACCGGTCCGTCTGCGGGATGAGCTGATCCTGTTTACGGACTGGTATCTGGGCAGGCATCTTGGCTTGGTTTTGAATCCGCAGCAGAGCGTTGCTCTGCAAACCTTTTTTGCCGTATTGCTGAATAATGCCGCAGCGCAGCCGCAGGTCTGGGTCCACCGGGATTTTCATGCGCGTAACCTCATTGTTCGGCGGGACACGGGTTTGTTGGCGATGATTGATTTTCAGGACGCCGTGCTCGGACCATGGACCTATGACCTGGCTTCTCTGCTGTGGGATCGCTACTGGGATTGGGGACGGGCACAACGGGATGCCTGGGCATTGGATTTTTTGGCGGCGCATCGGCGTGGTGTCGCCCTGTCGCCACCGACGGATTTTCTGCGCCGTGTCGGGCGCATGGGGTTACAGCGTAACCTGAAGATTCTCGGTATTTTTTGTCGCCTGGCTTACCGCGACGGGAAATCGGCTTATCTCGATTTTCTACCCCGGTTCTGGGCTTATGTCGTAGATGCCCTGGATGCCGATCCACTGTTGCAGCCTTATCAGGAGCTTTTTGCCCTATGGCAACCGCCGTTACCCGGGCGATGATCCTGGCTGCGGGGCGGGGCGAGCGACTCCGACCTCTTACCGATCATGTCCCGAAGCCCCTATTGGAGGTTGCTGGAAAATCCCTTATCGCGCGCCATCTGGAGTCGCTGGCTGCGGCGGGTATTCGTGATGTGGTTATCAATATCGGGCATCTGGGTGACGCGATCATGCGGGCCCTGGGTCCAGATTGGCAGGGGCTACGCATCCATTACAGTGACGAGCGCGCAGGTCGTCTGGAGACGGGTGGCGCCCTTGTTCGCGCCCTGCCCTTATTGGGGAACAGTCCTTTTCTGCTGGTGAATGGTGATATTTGCACGGACTTTCCCTGGGCGCAGATCTGTCAGCCTTCCCCGGCGCGTGCGCATCTGGTGCTGGTGCCCAACCCGATGCAGCACCCGCAGGGAGATTTTGCCCTGTCTGCCGGCATGGTGGCGTTGGCGGGCGAAGAACGTCATACTTACGCAGGCATCGCGCGTCTTGATCCGGAGTTGTTTCGGGACTTTCCTGAGCAGTCGGCTCCTCTGGCTCCCTGGTTGCGGCAATGGATTGCGGCGGGTCTGGTGGAGGGCAATTTGTACCAAGGAAAATGGATAGATGTAGGCACGCCAGAGCGGTTGTCGGCGGCCCGGCGTGATTGTGCGGCGACTTCTCATGGACTTTAACCCGGCGGCAGTGCATGCGGCAGTGGGTCTGGATGCCGACTTGCGCGACCGCTGGCGCCGAGAGTGGGGTCTGCTTATGGATCTGGCGGTCTGGGGGGATTTGCGCAGTGGCCAGATCGGTTTGGCAGGCAAGCTGCGGAAACGGGCGCTCGAATTCGGGGAGCGCCTGCGCTCCTATGGGAGTGACCGAAGCTGGATTCCGCACCCTCGGGAACAAATCAAGAATGCCCTGAGTACCAGTCTGCAGACGCGCGAGTCTCTGGAAAAACTCAGTGAAATTGCAGAGCAGTTTAACGATGGGGCAGATCTTGCCGCCTTCCGAACTGTGTGGCGGGCCATAAGTGCTGCGTTAATGGCCGACATTGTGACCCGTGAAGGGCTGCTTGTGCAGTTGCTGAACCAGCAGTATCAGGAAGAAGTGTGATCCAACCCTATTCAGGTTAACCAGCACATTTATGAAGATTGTTTACGCTTTGGTTATTATTGGTGCGCTTGCGCTCTTTGCCTTGCTCTTATGGTGGGCACGCGAGCAGGTGGGCGATGCCGCAGCCCCCCATGACAGTGTGGGCTGGTACGCCCGGCATCCTGATGCGCTGGCTGCCGAGAACCTGAAATGCTGGAAATTGCTGCAGAACGCTTCATTTGCGGATGTGGATAAGGTTATGCTTGCGCACCCCCACTGCCGTGCGGTTTATGAAGCCATCCAGAGACAGGATCCCGCCCATGCGAATTGACGGCTGCCGGTGACTACCTCGACTGTAACGCCAGAGAGTCTGCTGGCTACCGGCCGGGATGTGTTGCGCCTGGAGGCGGCGGCGGTGGCGGCGCTGGAAGCGCGTCTCGACGCGGACTTTGTGGGAGCTTGCGAGCTCCTGCTGAGTTGCCGCGGCCGTATTGTCGTCACTGGCATGGGTAAGTCCGGGATTATCGCCAAAAAAATCGCAGCGACTCTGGCCAGCACGGGCAGCCCTGCTCTTTTCCTGCACCCCGCCGAAGGCAGCCACGGTGACCTGGGTATGCTTACCCGCCAGGATTGCCTGCTTGCTCTTTCCAATTCCGGGGAGACCGCCGAACTTCTGGCTATCTTGCCCGTGGTCAAACGCCTGGCAGTGCCTTTGATCGCCATGACCGGCAACCCGCAGTCCACCCTGGCGCACAGCGCTGCTGTGCATCTCAACTGCGCTGTGGCACGGGAAGCCTGTCCCCTCAACCTGGCGCCCACGGCATCGACGACAGCAGCCCTGGCCATGGGAGACGCCCTGGCGATGGCGCTTTTGCAGGCGCGCGGTTTTTCGGCAGATGATTTTGCCCTGTCCCATCCGGGCGGCAGCCTCGGCAAACGCCTGCTGCTGCGGGTGCAGGATGTGATGCACCGGGGCACCAGCCTGCCTAAGGTGCGAGCGGATACGCCATTATGCGAAGCGGTATTGGAAATCAGCAGCAAGGGGTTGGGAATGACGGCGGTGGTGGATGCGGAAGATCGGGTACTGGGGATTTTTACCGATGGTGATTTGCGCCGTGCCTTCGCGCGGCGCCAGGATATCTGGGAACAGCCCATGGCTGAACTGGCTCATGCCAAACCGGCCACCATTATCGCTGAGGCCCTTGCTGCTGAAGCCCTTGCCCTGATGGAAAATAATCGCATCGGTGCGCTTCTGGTTACCGATGGTGAGGCGCGGCTGATTGGCGCGTTGAATATGCATGATTTGCTGCGCGCAGGCATCGTATGAATGAATTGATATCGCCCGACACGGATTTAATGAAGCGTGCCGCCCAGATTCGCTTGTTGATCCTGGACGTGGACGGCGTATTGACCGATGGCCGCTTGTTTTTTGACGATGACGGCAGGGAGAGTAAAGCCTTTCACGTGCGTGATGGCTACGGTATCAAGCTTGTGCAGGAACGGGGTATAGAGGTTGCCGTTATTACCGCGCGCTATTCCCCGGCGGTCGCCCATCGTGCTCATGACCTGGGCATCAAGCGGATTTTTCAGGGCTGCTCGGACAAGAATCTAGCCTACACGGAACTCAAAATCGCCCTTGGCCTGGATGACGCGGTGGTGGCTTATATGGGAGATGATCTTCTTGATCTGCCCATTCTTACTCGCGTTGGTCTGGCCACGGCCCCGGCTGATGCCCACCCGGAGGTCGGTTGTCGAGTGCACTGGCGGAGCGCGCAGCAGGGTGGCTATGGTGCGGTACGGGAGCTCTGCGAGTTGATTCTGCGAGCGCAGGGGCATTGGTCAGCAATCATTGCCAGAGCTGCCGGAGTCCTGCCTTGATCATCAATCAATCCGAAATCAGGTTATGTCGCGAAAACTGATGCCGCGTTTCCGCGCCCCCGGCCTGGGCCTGTCCCTGCTCCTGCTGCTGCTTGCGGCACTCGTGTGGTGGTCGTGGCCACGGCATCCATTGTCTTTGCCGTACATCGACTGGCATGGTCAAATCCACAAGGGAGATCAGGCGGCCGAAGACGTGGTCATGCGTCAGTATACGGCGACCGGTAAACTGGATTTGCTGGCTACTGCCCGGACGGCTTATCACGAACCGCGTCTCGATCGGACCATGCTCAGTCAAGTCGCCGTCGAGCGTTTCAAGCCGGGACAGCAACTCCATCTGCGTGCTAATCAGGGCGTGGTAGAGCGTCATGGCCATCGGATTATCTTGTCAGGCAATGTTATCGGTACCTTGCAACCGAATACCCGCGTACTTACCACAGAGGTGCACTATGATCCGCAAACCGGCATTATTACGTCTCCAGAACCGGTACGGCTGGAGCGAGGGCAAGACTGGATGACCGGGGTAGGTCTCTGGGCCTCGGTAAAAACCCAAGAGATAAATGTTTTGCATGATGTGCGTGGCATGTATGTTCCTTAAGCGATTTTCTTTCCGGCGATTCTGGCCCTTTTTGCTCGTTGCGGTATCTATCACCGCCCTGGCGGCCCCGGTTGCGGAGCAGGGGCTGGCCAAGGGCCCCATTCAGATCAGCGCGGATACCCTGTACGGCAAGAATAAACCGCAGCAACAGGCCGTTTATACCGGGAACGTGGTCATGATTCAGGGTGATGTGGTTATCCATGCCGACAAGCTCACTATCGACGCGGCCGGCGGCAAGGTGCGGCAGGCCACGGCGGTGGGGAGCCCGGTTACCATCACCATGTCCAGCGCGCAGCGCCACGGGTATGGCGACACCCTGGTCTATAAACCGGCCAGCGGCGAAATTGTGCTCATTGGTAATGCCCATCTCTGGCAGGGAAAGAATGAGATCAATGGCCAGCAGGTCACCTATTTCCTGCGTAACCAGCAAACGGCTGTCACCGGAAATCCCGGTCAACGGGTGCGGTCGGTCTTCTATCCCGCCGCAGCGGGCCGCTCCACGAGCGGTGGGAAGCCATGAGCGAACTGTTGCAGGCGCAATCCCTTTTCAAGTCATATCGGCGGCGAGCCGTGGTGCGTGATGTTTCGGTGCAGGTGGCGGCCGGTGAGGTGGTGGGATTGCTCGGTCCTAACGGGGCGGGGAAAACCACCACCTTTTACATGATGGTCGGATTGGTGCGTCCTGAGCGGGGTCATATTTTTTTGCAGCAGCGGGACATCACTGCACTGCCCATGCATGAGCGGGCCCGCATGGGGCTGGGCTACCTTCCCCAGGAGCCTTCGGTTTTTCGCCAGATGAGTGCCGCTGACAATGTCCTTGCCGTGCTGGAAACCCTGCCGTTGAGTAAGATGGAGCGGCAGGAGCGCTTGGAGCAACTGCTGAGTGAATTGCACCTTCATCAATTGCGTGACACCAAAGGACATAGCCTTTCGGGTGGCGAACGGCGGCGGGTGGAAATTGCGCGGGCGCTGGCCATGAGTCCGCGTTTTATTTTGCTGGATGAACCCTTCGCCGGTATTGATCCTATTTCTGTTCTCGAAATCCAACGGCTTATCCAGGATTTGCGGGAGCGCGGCATCGGGATTCTGATTACCGACCATAACGTGCGCGAGACCTTAGGCATTTGCGAACGCGCCTATATACTGCATGATGGCAAAGTGCTGACAGCGGGTAGTCCGCAGGAAATCGTGGATGATCCTATGGTACGGCAGGTTTACCTGGGGGATCAGTTTCAAATCTGATTTTTGGAAATTATGAAACAAGGTTTAGAACTCAAGCTCGGCCAACATCTGGCCATGACCCCGCAGTTGCAACAGGCGATCCGCCTGCTGCAACTGTCTACGGTTGATCTGCAGCAGGAAGTCCAAAACATGCTGGAGAGCAACCCGCTGCTTGATGAGGATGCTGGGGATGAAGAAGGTGGCAGCGGGCCGCTCCCGGAGACGGTTGAGATATCTTCCGAAGACCGGCAGCTGGATCTGACCACGGAGGATACGCTGCCGGATGAATTGCCTTTAGACAGCCAGTGGGACGACGTTTTCGACATGGGAACATCAGGTTCTGGCGGTGGTTCTGACGAAGATATGCCGGATTTTGAATCGCGCAGCAGTCACAGTCAGAGTTTGCAGGACTATCTCCGCTGGCAGGCTGATATGACGCACTTCAGTGCCGACGAGCGCAATATGGCGGAGTTGATCATCGACGCGATTGATGAGCGCGGTTATCTGGCGGAAAGCCTGGAAGATCTCGCTGTCAATATGAATGTGGAGGACGATGCACTGTTGGCGGTATTGCTGCGCGTGCAGGACTTCGACCCGCCGGGCGTGGGGGCCCGTGATCTCAGTGAGTGCCTCCTGCTGCAACTGAAGCAGATGGTCGGGGAGGATGCGTCTATATTATTGGCGCAACGCATTGTGAAGGATCACTTGCAGGCCCTCGGGCGCCACGATTATCCACGTTTGTGTGCCGCGCTGGGGGTGGATGAGGAGACGTTGCGTGGGGCGATGGCGCTGATTTCCACACTGAATCCTAAACCGGGTGAAGAGGTGGGTGTTGAGAGTACCGAGTACGTCATCCCCGATGTGATCGTGCGCTGGGTGGGCAAGCGTCTGCGCGTCGATCTGAATCCCGAGGCGATGCCTAAATTACGTATCAATGGTCGCTATGCGGGCATGACGGGTGGGAAAGATGCGGCGCATAAATACATTCAGGATCAGCTCAACGAGGCGCGCTGGTTCATCAAAAGCCTGCAAAGCCGCCAGGAAACCATATTGAAAGTGGCGCGGGCTATTGTCGAAAGGCAGAAGGACTTTTTTACCAACGGGCCGGAATCCATGCGGCCCATGGTCCTGCGGCATATTGCCGAGACAGTGGAAATGCACGAATCGACGGTATCGCGGGTCACCAATCAGAAATATATGATTACACCCCGTGGTCTTTATGAGTTTAAATACTTTTTCTCCAGTCATGTGAGTACTGACAGTGGCGGTTCCGCGTCGGCCACCGCTATTCGGGCGTTACTGATCAAGATGACGCAGGCTGAAAGCGCACGGCATCCGCTGAGTGACGCGGAAATCGCCAAGGTGCTGGCCGATCAGGGTATTCAGATTGCGCGGAGGACCGTGGCCAAGTACCGCGAGGCGGCTAATATTCCTACCGCGAGCCAGCGGCGGCGTTTGTGAGGGTGATATCGCCGCCAGGGTTTTTTGCCGACGCCGTTGGCGCTACACTGAAAGGGGACCCCGTAGCGGGGCAGGATTCAAAACGGTCACCTCACTTGGTAGGAGAGCGCCATGCAAATTACTATTACCGGGCAACATCTGGATTTGACGGATGCCATTAAAAACTATGTCGACGGAAAGATTGGACGCCTCGATCGGTACTTCGACCATGTTATTAATGCTCAGGTGGTGCTGAAGCACCTTCCCCACGAAAAGCTGAGTAATGTTGCAGATATTACTGTCAATGTCCCTGGACACGTCTTCTATGCCGAGGTGCATGATGCCGATATGTACGCAGCTGTAGACCTGGTAGCCGACAAACTGGAGGCGCAGGTGCACAGTTACAAGGAAAAACTGCAGGATCGTCGTAATGACCACCCCGCTGGTTTGGCGGCCATTGTGGATGTCGACTGAATAACCATGGTAACTCTGCCTCTTTCCCCGGCTAATATTCGTATAAATCCGCCTGTGGCTGATGCTGGTGATGTGCTGCGGACCTTGGCGGAAATCCTGGCAGGATCTACGGGCCTGTCTGCTAAGGGGATTGCTGTTGCCTTGCAACAGCGCGAAATGCAAGGATCTACGGGCATCGGGCATGGGGTGGCGTTGCCCCATGCCCGGGTGGAGGGTGTGAATCAGATAGCCATTGCCGCATTGCGCACCGCGCAGGGTATTCCATTTGCGGCGCCGGACGGGCTCGATGTATCCATCTTTCTGGCGGTAGTGGTGCCTAAAGCGGCCGCGACCGCGCATCTGGAGACGCTCTCCGCATTGGCCGCGAAACTCGCCGTGGACGAAGTGCGCGAGGCCTTGATGAAAACTCCTGATCCCCAGGAGTTTTTTCGTTTGTTGGCGGGGCCGACGTAAGTTGTACCACAAAGCAGGCTGGGTACAGCCGTGAGTGTCGGGCAAGGCGGAGTTATGGAACGACAAATTAGCCTGCGTCGACTCTGGGCGGAGCTGCACAGCGAATTGCGCTGGCAATGTCTGCATCAGCCTGGAGAAGACCATTACCTCCGCGGTGATCCTTGGGCGGAGGATGATGTGGGTGGGGCGGCACTGGTCGGATTTTTTAATTTTATCCGGCCGCATGTGGTACAGATTGCCGGGACTTGTGAGCTCGCTTACCTGGGTGCCCATCCAGAGGCAATGGAACAGTTTTTGCCCCATAAGCTGCGTCTGCTCGTTATTTGTGAAGGCCAGGCACTGGATGATCACCTCTATGAAGCGTTGAAAGCTAGGCAGATTGCCGTGATGACGACGCCGATTGGCGCGCAGGTGGTTCTGGCGCGGATGCAGCGCCACCTGGACCAGGAACTGGCGCCCCGCCAGCAGGTGCATGGTGTACTGGTCGATGTGCTGGGGGTGGGATTGCTTTTGCAGGGCGAGGTAGGGATTGGCAAGAGCGAGTTGGCCTTGGAACTGGTCAGTCGTGGTCATCGACTGGTGGCTGACGATAGCGTGCTCTGTATCCGTGAAGCCCCGAATATCCTGACGGGGCATTGTCCGGCCCCGCTGCGTAATTTTCTGGAAGTGCGGGGTCTGGGGATTGTTAATATCCGGGAGTTCTTCGGCGCCGCCGCCATTGTACATTCCAAACGTATCCGACTGGTCGTCGAAATCCAGGATATGCGCGATATGGAAATCGCGGATATCGATCGTTTACAGGGCAAGGTGGATCATCTGGATATTCTCGGAATCTCATTGCCCAGGTTGTGCTTGCCCGCGTCTGCGGCGCGCAACTTGGCGGTACTGGTCGAGGCGGCGGCACGCAGTCAGTATGTAAAGGAGTCCGGTGGCGATATGCTCGCGGATTTTGAGGCGCAGGTACGGTTGAGTGTCGGGGAAGAATGATGGCGGAGCAGGACTTTATTATCGTCAGTGGTCTATCCGGCTCAGGAAAATCTACGGTCCTGCAGGCCCTGGAAGACCAGGGTTATTACTGCGTCGATAATCTGCCTGCCACCTTGTTGGTGGAGTTCGGGGCGCAGTTGGCGCGGCGGGATGCCGGCTTCATGCTCGCCGCCGTGAGTATCGACGTGCGCAACCGCGAATTTCTCGCCGCTCTGCCACAGGCGCTGACCGATTTGCGCGAGCGTTACTCTTTGCGTCCGCGCATCCTTTTTCTGGAAGCGGATGAGGGTACCTTGCTGCGTCGTTTCAGCGAAACTCGCCGCCGTCATCCCCTCACCGATGATCTCGCAGAAGCATTGGGCGAACCGCTGCTCACGGTGTTGCGGCGTGAACGCGAGATGGTCCAACCGCTTGCCGATGTGGCTGACAAGCGCCTCGACACTTCGCAAATCAATACCCACCAGTTGCGTCTACGGGTGCAGGCATGGAGTCTGGCGTCGCATCATTACAGTGGCCTGGTCTTGTTGTTGCAGTCCTTTGCTTTTAAAAAAGGACTCCCTTTGGACTCCGACTTCGTTTTCGATCTGCGTGCCCTGCCCAACCCCCATTATCATCCCGAACTCCGTGCCCTGACGGGTCGTGACATACCGGTGCGCGATTTCCTGGAGAAGGCCCCAGAGGTGGTCCGCGCCTTCCATTCTTTGCGCAGCTTCCTGCAGGCATGGCTGGCGCCTTTTGCACAAGAGCACCGTAACTATGTGACGGTTTCTCTGGGCTGTACCGGCGGGCAACATCGCAGCGTATATATGGTGGAGGCCTTGGCGCAAATGCTTGCCGGAGAAGGGCAGCGGATTCTGATCCAGCATCGGGAGCTGGGCATTACCGAGACGCTGCAATGATTACCATCGTGCTCCTGACACACGCGGGACTGGGTGAAGCCTTCGCGGCAGCGCTCCAGCATATTTTCGGGACCATGCCGCCGGCGTTGGAGATTCTGGAAATCCTGCCTGATCAACCGCCCGAGGAGGGGCGGCGGCGTTTGTGGGGTTTGTTAGAGAAAATAAATGATGGTGATGCTATGTTGATTCTGAATGATCTCTACGGCGCCACCCCCGCCAATCTCATTCCGGCCACTCTTCCGGAAGGTCGTGTAGCGGCGGTGAGTGGTCTTAATCTGGCGATGCTCCTGCGTGCCTTATCGCGGCGCAGTGACGGTCTGGCGGCGGCGCGCCAAGGTGCTCTGGAAGGCGGCGTCCAGGGGATCGCCGATATTCTCGAACAGCGCCCGCACGCTGTCCTGCTGAGGATGCCTGAGTGATTTTTGGTCATGAGAAAGGAGGCAAGTGGCGGTGACCCTGCGCGTAGATTATCCCATTATCAATCAGCTCGGCTTGCATGCGCGACCTTCGGCTAAATTTGTCAGCCTTTCGGCGCGCTATCCCTGCACGGTCTGGTTGGTACGTAACGGTCAGCGGGTCAATGGTAAGAGCATCATGGGGCTAATGACCCTCGCTGCGGCGCAGGGGACCGTTCTGACCCTGGAAACGGATGGTGAGGAGGAGCAGGCTTGTGCCGATGCCTTGCTCGCCCTCGCGGCGGATCGTTTTGGTGAAGAATCATGAGTTTTGAACTGGCGGGAATCGGCGCCTCTGGTGGCATCGCCATCGGTACGGCGTTGGTACTGGAGTCGACCACTCTCGATATCCCAGAACATATACTATTGCCTGAAGATGTAGAACCGGAAGTGTTGCGCCTGCGTGCAGCCTTGAGCAGCGCCCGGGATGAGTTGTTCTCGGTGCGCGACGCAATCCCGAGTGATGCTCCGCAAGATACCCGTCTTTTTATTGATGCGCACTTGTTGATGCTCGATGATCCAGCGCTGCGCGAGCGGCCCCTGCGGTCTATTCGTGATGAACATCGCAATGCCGCCTGGGCTATTCATTTGGAGCGGGAGCGGCTGCTGGAGATTTTTGACCGCATGGAAGACGCGTATTTGCGCGCCAAGCGGGAAGATATTATTCAGGTGATAGACCGGGTTTTGCGTCACCTGATTGGTGTAAAGACCCCTGTCCTGCAGAGCGCCGAGGGTCAGATCATCATCGCCGAGGATCTGACGCCAGCCGATACGGTGTTGATGAAAAAAGACAAGGTGCTCGCCTGGGTAACTGACTTTGGTGCCGCAAACTCCCACTCCGCTATTCTTGCCAGAAGTCTTGGTCTGCCTGCCGTGGTGGGCACGCATTCGGCGACGCGCCTGCTGCGCAGTGGCGATGTGGTGATTGTCGATGGGGATCAGGGAATTCTGCTGGTTGCGCCGGATGCCCTGATATTGCAGCAATATCAGGCTTTGCAGGAGCAGCGGCAGAGGCGTAGGCGACTTCTGGAAGAGCAGCGTGACCTGCCCGCGATAACCGCAGACGGGGTGCTTATTCATCTGCGCGCTAATATTGAATTGCCAGATGATATCGATATGGTGCGGCGCATGAATGCGGATGGTGTCGGCCTTTATCGCAGCGAATTTCTCTTCATGAATCGCCCGGACATCCCGGCTGAGGAAGAGCAGTTCCACGCCTTTGCCCGAGTGGTAGAGCAGATGGATGGGGCACCGGTGACCATCCGTTCTCTCGACATCGGCGCCGACAAGGGCCTGCGTGACGACGATGCGGGGCTCCACGCTGCGCTCAATCCGGCCCTTGGCTTGCGTGGGCTGCGTCTTTGTCTGCGGCGTCCGGAGTGGTTCCGGCCGCATCTGCGCGCCATTCTTCGGGCCTCGGCACTGGGGCCGGTACGACTGATGCTGCCCATGCTCAGCAGTATGGGGCAATTGTTGCAAACCCGGGCGCTGGTCAGCGAGTTGCAGGCAGAATTGCGCGCCGAAGGGCATAACTGTGACCCGGATATGCCTCTGGGAATTATGGTGGAAGTGCCTGCCGTGGCCATGGCAGCGCACTACTTTGCCGGGCGGGCAGATTTTTTCTCCATCGGCACTAACGATCTGATTCAGTACGCGCTGGCGGTGGATCGCGGTGATGATGACGTCAATGATCTTTTTGATCCCTTGCATGCCGGGGTATTGGCGATGATCCAACACACCATCGCCGCCGGCCATGCACGGGACATTCCCGTGGCCATGTGCGGCGAGATGGCCGCGAATCCGGCCTTCACGGCCTTGCTGCTGGGATTGGGGTTGCGTGAATTCAGCATGTATTCCGGTGCCATTCCCGAGGTCAAGGAAGCGATCCGGCAGACCACCATCGTGGATGCCGAGGCGTTGGCTGCGCGCGCGCTTTCCGGCGAAATGCCGGTGTTGCCGGGGGGTGGGCATAGCTAGGCTGATTCTGCGCAGGATCACGACGTCTGTTATTGTCGTGTTGATCTTTGTCGTTTTGGGTGCCGTGCTGTTCTGGTTCGGAGGTGGTCCCCGCTACGTTTTAGAGGGGATTTTTGCTGCCCGCTTGCAGCAGCCGGTGCATTTCGCCGCCGACCCGGAATGGCGTTGGGGAAAACAGCAACTGCGGATCACGTTGGTGGGTCTGCGCGTCGGTTCGGCGGCCCATCCGCAGTTCAGCGCAAGTCGGCTCATGGTGGCACTAGGCTGGCACTCCCTCCTGCACGGCCAGATGCAACCCCGGCAAATTGTGCTGGACGCACCCGTGCTTAACGGGCCATGGAAAGGCGCCGCTAACGCAGGTGGTGCTGCGCTTTCCCTGCCAGGTAAGATGATAATTCGCGATGGCACGCTGCGCTGGTCGGGTGTGGCCGGACATACCCTGTCCCTAACGGCCGTGAATGGGCAGGTGCTGGCGAAGGGACCCAGTCAGTTGGCGGGTGGCTGGCACTGGCGGGGAAAAGTCGGGCGCTGGCATTTTGCGGCCGAGATGGCGCCGGCGGTGGTCGCGCGGAATATTTTTTTGCAAGTGGGTACGACCATTGATCCGATGCTCCTGCAGGTGACTATTCCAGCACTCCAAAGCACAGTAAAGGACATGGTCGTGCCGGCGCTGCGCATCCGTTGGCAAGCGCACGGGCACGGTCAGGCACATTTGCGCCTGCAGGCGTTACGTCTGAACATGGCGCAAAGCCAGCTTGCAGTGCAGGACGGCGCGCTGATCGTGGGGGATGAATTGGCACTCCAGGTCCGAGCAGTAGACCTTAACTGGAAGGTGTTGCGGGGTCACTTGGCCTATCAGGTTACCATTCGGCGTTTGCCCCAGCTGGCCACCCGCTGGGGGCTGCCCTTGCCGAAGTTGACCGACCCTGATGCTTTGCAACGATTGACGTCGACGGGTACAGTCCAGTTGGACAATCCCCATTTTCAGTGGATCGTCACCCAGGGCGAGTTGGATCACAGTGCCTGGATGGGCAAAATATCGGGGACCTGGAGACCGCTGGCTATTGATGTCAATCTGAGCGTGGCGCGGCTCAATCTCGGGCGATATCTGCCGGCTCCCCAAGCGGGCAATGCGGCGCGGCTTCCCGCCCTGCCGCAGCAGTGGCCAGTCACTGGTGAAATCCACGTCGCCAAGCTCCTTTGGGGCAAAATGCGCGCCCGCGATCTGATTATTCGCAGCACAAGTTCCAAAGCGCAGCCATGATCCCCATTGCGGAAGCCCTGCTGGACTGGTACGCCTGCCATGGGCGCCACGACCTGCCGTGGCGCCAGAGCCGCGATCCCTATCATCTCTGGCTTGCAGAAATCATGTTGCAGCAAACGCAGGTGGAGAGCGCCAGACCCTATTACGCCCGCTTTTTGCAGGCGTTGCCGAGCTGGCAGGCATTGGCGGCGGCGGCGCAGGACCAAGTGCTCGCCCTGTGGAGTGGGCTCGGTTATTATGCCCGTGCCCGCAACGCCCAGCGCGCGGCGCAGGAGGTGGTTACACGCTTCGGTGGTCACTTTCCCAACACCCTCGAAGCAGCCGTCACCCTGCCGGGAGTGGGCCGCAGTACGGCCGCTGCGGTGCTCGCCAGTGCTTTCGGACACAGACAGGCCATCCTCGACGCCAATGCCCGGCGCGTGCTCATCCGTAGCCATGCCATAGATGCTGATCCGAAGGCCGCTGCGACGCAGCAGTGGCTCTGGACACTGGCCAGCGCCCTTACTCCTGAGGATGCCCATGGTTACAATCAGGCCATTCAGGACCTCGGTGCTATGATCTGCACCCCACGCCAGCCGCGCTGCGTGGCCTGTCCCTTAGTCGATCGTTGTCTGGCCCATGCCCAGGGACGCAGTCATGCCCTGCCGGCGATCGTTAACAAGGCCCCAAAACCGCAGCGCTGTGCCTTTTTTCTCCTGGTCGTGGATACGGAAGGGCAGATATTGCTGGAAAAGCGGCCGGATTCCGGTATCTGGGGGGGGCTCTGGTGTTTGCCTCAGGCGGCACCCGATGGCGGTGCATTCCCCGTCCTTTGTAGTGGTACCCTGCATCCGCTGGAAGACACCCCTGCCGTGCGGCAATCGTTGCAAGCGGCCTGGTCGCGTCGGCTGGGGCTGAATCTCCAACTGAGGGCATTAGAGGAAGAACAGCAACATGTTTTTACTCACTTTCAGTTGCGCTTTCGCTGTGTCCATGCGCGCGTTTGGGGCAGCGCTGTTGCGGATTCGGCCGCCACCCTGCGTTGGCATCGCCCCGCAGACGCCCTGGCACAAGGATTGCCCACGCCCATTCGGCGGATTTTACGGGAGAGGAGCGGGGGTTGCTAACCCCCGTTTTGGGTTATCTGTGCCGCCCACTTAAGCGGCCATGCCTTGTGGCTTATTCCTGGGCGGCGAGTTCAGGTAATATAGAGCCACACAGTGTTATCCATCCCAGAGTCATCGAGGAGCTTCCGTTATGTCACGAATGGTACAGTGCGTAAAACTCGGCCATGAGGCCGAAGGTCTTGATCGTCCGCCCTATCCTGGCGCCCTTGGCGCGCGAATTTATCAAGAGGTCTCTAAGGAAGCCTGGCAGGGCTGGCTCAAACACCAGACCATGCTCATCAACGAGTATCGTCTTTCTCCCATTGATCCCAAATCGCGGACATTCCTGGAAAAACAGATGGAAGCCTATTTCTTTGGCGATGGTGCCCAGGCACCTGAAGGCTACGTACCGCCTGCGCCCTAAACCCCTTATATAGATGCTACATAACAGCTATTAAAAGCATGGCTACGCTGTCGAAAAACAGCCCTGCCGAGCGCGAAGATTGGAACCGCTTTGCGGTTGCACTTGGCGCGATAGCTCTTGCACTTTCCAGCGCACGAACCTACGCTGAGACTCTCTTTCTGCGTCGGAGCCTGCCGGTCTATGGCATTACGCCCGAGTTCCATTTCCAAACTGGCTGTCATTGGCTTTGGCCTGGTCATTGTGCCATTGGTGCTGGTCATTGTCAGTGTGACCATTTCTATTGCCCATTTTGCCGAGCAGGGGCAGGTGAGTATTCTGCGCGCGGTGGCTATGAGCGATGCTGCCAACCGGATGAATAACGCGGTGCGCTCCATGGAGCGCTACGGGCTGCAATATACGGTGTTACAGGACCAGGCTTTACTGGTGCTCTATGATCAGAGTTTTACGGAGTACAAGAAATCCAGTGCCCGATTTGCTGCCGCCGGGCCGTCTCCCGTTGATCGACGACGTCTTCAACGTTTGGCCGATCATCTGGCCCATGCTCGCCAAATGCTGCCGCTGGTGTCGTTAGGGGGAAATCGCAGTGCACTGGAGAGCGACTTCAGCCGTGCCAGCGCTGAGGCGCAACACCTGCAAAGCGATGTCAATGAAGGCATCAGCACCGAGGTGGCCAAGTTGGGCACGCGGGCACTGGCGATCAAGCGTCTGACCATTGTAGAGGTGCTGCTGGTGTTGCCACTCTCCATTGCCTTTGCGATCCTGTTTATCGTGCTGATCACCCGCCCAATCCGGCGTCTTGACCAGGCGGTTTCCGGTCTCGGTGATGGTGATCTGGAAACGCCCATCGCCGTGCAGGGGCCGCGAGACATCGCCAGTCTGGGCGATCGTCTGGAGTGGTTGCGTAATCGACTCAATGCATTGGAGGCGGCGAAATTACATTTCCTGCGGCAGCTTTCCCATGAGTTGAAGACGCCGCTAACGGCCATCCGTGAGGGCGCAGAGCTGCTCCAGGAGGACCTGGGTCATGAACTGGGTGCCGACGAGCAGCAGGAGATTGTGCATATTGTTCGCGACAACAGCCTACGTCTGCAGCGACTGATTGAGGATCTCCTGCGTTTCAGCCTGGCCGAGGGACCGGTGGGCGCGGGTATGGTGCAGGATATCTCCCTGACAGCGGTGGTGGAGGACCTGCTGTTGAGTTATAAGCCCAGTTTGCGCAGCAAATCGCTGCATCTGGTCACGGAGTTGGCCGACGTGCGGGTGCGTGGTCATGAAGACCGTCTGCGGACTATTTGCGATAATTTATTGTCAAATGGCGTGAAGTTCTCGCCGCAAAACGCTACCATACGGATATATTTGCAGGTACAGGACGGCCAAGCGGTCCTTGATGTTCAGGATGAGGGGCCGGGTGTGGCGCCCGCAGAGCGTGAAAAGATTTTCGATATTCTCTACCGGGGCGAGGCCTCGGATGCCGGGAAGGTCGAGGGCAGCGGGTTGGGACTGGCCATCGCCAGGGAATATGTACTGAGTTATGGGGGAAGTCTTGAATTGCTGGACAAAGAAACGCCAGGGGCGTGTTTCCGGTTGCGCCTACCGCTCATCGATCATATCGCTTCCCACGGTGCTTATCGTGCTGACCTTGGCGGGTTGCGCAGCCACACCGTTGATATCATCCCCCCCCAACACAGTGACCCTCAAGCCAGGTGAACAGGTGATAAAGACCAGCACCCTGGCGGCCTTGCAAGCCCAGATTGCGGCACTGGAAAAAGCTACGCCAGTGACTGCGAGTACGGCGAGTTGTGTTTCTGAAAAAACGGAAGCCGCCAGCTTGAGTAAACAACTTGCCGATGCCCGGGCCGGTGATCCCGGCTACCAAAAACTGGAGGCGCGGGCGAATGATTTGCAAAACCGGCTTGCCGAGTCCCGACAGCGCGAGATGATTTTGCGTAAAAAGCTTGATGAACTGGTACAAATCGAAAAAAACGCGCGCTTGCCTCAGGGGCACTAAACCGAATGGAAAAAGGCAGAATTTTACTGGTGGATGATGACGCTGATCTCTTGCGTTTGTTGTCTTTGCGTATGAAAACGGCCGGCTATGCCGTCAGTACCGCCGCCAGTGGCAACGAGGCGCTCTCGGTGCTGGCGATGGAGCATCCGTCTTTGGTCATCACTGATCTCAAGATGGACGAGATGGACGGGATGGCGCTGCTCGATGCCATCCGCCGTGACTATCCGACTTTGCCCGTCATCATCCTCACTGCCCATGGTTCCATCCCTGATGCTTTGCTGGCGGCAGATCAGGGCGTCTTTGCCTTCCTCACCAAACCCTTTGACGGCAAGGATCTGATGGCGCAGGTCGAACGCGCCTTCAGCCTGACCGCGGCGGTTCCACCCTCCTCGGATAAGAAGGGCAGGGATTCCAGTTGGGACCGTATCCTGACCCGCAGTCCAAAAATGCAGACGGTGCTGGATCAGGCGCGTCTGGTGGCGGCGTCTGATGCCAGTGTTTTTGTGCATGGTGCCAGCGGTACGGGTAAAGAATTGCTGGCGCAGGCCATTCATCAGGCCAGTCCGCGCCGCAATCAGGCCTTTATCGCACTCAACTGTGCCGCTTTTCCCGAGCAACTCCTGGAGTCGGAACTCTTCGGGCATAAAAAGGGCGCTTTTACCGGCGCGGCCAATAATCATCAGGGCCTGTTTCAGGCGGCGGATGGCGGCACCCTCTTTCTCGATGAAATCGGCGACATGCCCCTCTCCCTGCAGGTCAAACTGCTGCGAGCCCTGCAGGAACGGGTAATCCGCCCTGTTGGCGCCACCGAGAGCATTGCCGTGGATGTGCGGATCATCTCTGCGAGTCACCGGGATCTGGAGCAGGAAATGGCTGCCCGGCGATTCCGGGATGATCTCTATTATCGCCTTTGTGTGGTGACTCTGGAGTTGCCTGC
>JAKBXD010000242.1 GCA_021840785.1 Pseudomonadota bacterium | reverse complement strand
ACGAAGTCATCACCCGCGTCGGGGAGTTCGTTGAAGCCCAGCACCTCCACCGGAATCGATGGGCCCGCTTCCAACACACGCTCTCCTTGATCGTTGAGCAAGGCCCGCACACGGCCGAACACGGTACCCGCTAAGAAGATGTCACCCACCCTGAGTGTTCCCCGTTTGACCAAAACGGTCGCTACAGGGCCTCGGCCCTTGTCGAGCTTGGCTTCAATGACCACACCTTGGGCGGCGCGCTCAGGATTGGCCTGCAACTCTAAGAGCTGAGCTTGTAGAATAATCGACTCCAACAATTGGTCGATGCCTTCCCCCGTACGCGCCGAGACCGGCACCACCATGGTGTCTCCGCCCCATTCGTCAGATACCACCCCGTGTTGAGTCAGTTCCGTCTTCACCCGGTCCGGTTGGGCTCCTTCCACGTCAATCTTGTTCACGGCGACCACCAGGGGAACCGATGCCGCTTTAGCGTGGTTGATGGCTTCCACGGTCTGGGGCATGACGCCGTCGTCGGCCGCCACCACCAGCACCGCCAAGTCGGTGACCTGGGCCCCTCGCGCACGCATAGCGGTAAATGCCTCGTGACCGGGAGTATCAAGAAACACAATACGATGCCCATTCCACGAGATGACTGAGGCGCCGATGTGCTGGGTGATGCCCCCGGCTTCGCTCTGGGTCACCCGGCTCGAGCGAATTCGGTCTAAGAGCGAGGTCTTGCCATGGTCTACATGTCCCATGACGGTAACGACCGGAGGCCGCTCGCGCAGCGATCCTTCCTGGTCCTCCGCTCCCTGAATAAAAATCTCTTCACGCTCTTGCACACTCGCGCGCTCTTGCACTTCGGCGCCGAACTCCGTCGCCACAATCACGGCCGTCTCGCGGTCGATTTCATGATTCACCGTGGCCATCACGCCCAGGCCAATCAACCGTTTAATCAGGTCGTTGCTCTTCACACCCAGTTGATCCGCTAACTCCTTCACCATAATCGATCCGCTGATGACCACCCGACGCTGTACGGGTGGCATGCTCGTCTCTTGCCGGCCCGCGCTTGCACGGTGTTTGGACTTTCGCCTATTACCAAACTGGGACTCATCCCAATCGCGCCCTCCGCGCTCCGGCGGTCGATTGGTTTTGGACCGGTCTCTAGGATTTCCACTAGCCCGACGGTTGACCTCTTTCCCACCACGCCCGGGTGGTGGTGCCTGGGACACGGGAGACGTCGGTCGCGCCGGACGCGTCGGTGAGGGCGACGGCGCGCGATTGGGATATCCCGGTCGAGCATTTTGACTCGGAGAACCCCCGGCGGGTCGTGGACTTCTCTGGCTAGAAGGTCCACCTGTCGGCCGACTGTCGCGGTTTTGATATCCTGGACGCGCCCCTCCCGGCGTGGACGAACGATAGGGAGATCCCCCCGACCGTTCATTCGGGGAGCCTGACCTGGCCGGCGGGCGATTTTGGTAGCTACCGCCCTGAGCGCGGTTTCCCGATGGCCCTGGCGGTCGGTTTCCGTAGGGCCTCGCTGGTGAACTATTGGGGCGGGCGCTTGCTGCCGGACGTGGGCTTTCGGCTTCGGGCCGAGCCGTTCTCGGTTCCGAAACCCCGTGGCCTACGGACCTTGCTCGACCCGTTGCGGGGACTTCGCTGGGCCTTGGCGGCAACTCCCGCCGCGGTGGCGCCTCTTGCGGCGTTGGAACCACTGGCGGCGCTGCCTTCGGTTCGGGCGGAAGCTTTCCTTGCATGATGTCGCGTACCGTTTGTACCGCCTCTGGTTCGACCGTGCTCATGTGATTCTTGATGTTCTCTACCTTGAGCCGATGCAAGAGGTCGATGAGACGTTTGCTGTCCAGCTTGATTTCCTTGGCGAGTTCGTACACCCGAATTTTGTCCTTGTCTTTTTCCACCAAACTCCATCCCCCCTATTTGCTTCCCCATGGCCATCCAAAGTTTTTTAGCCAGTGCCACATCTAAGATCGCAAGAATCGCATGCGGTCCCATTCCAATAGCCAAACCTAATTCCGCTTTGCTCCCTGCCCGCACCACGGGAACTTTGAGATCTTGGGCCCACAGGTGATACTTGCGATCCACGGAAGCACCGGCATCTTCGGCGATGACAATCAGCGCCACCTGGCCCTGTTTCAACGCCATCTCCACCTGATGCGATCCTGGAGCCAACTTCCCCGCCTTGCGCGCTAAACCAAGCCAGTTACGCCATGCCCCCACGGTCGTCAGCTCCCTCAATGCCTGCATAAAGTGCGGCCACCATGTCGTTGGTCAATACCACTTCCAAGGCACGGTCAAATCGCTTCGTCTTTATCGCCTGCTCCACGCACATGCGTGTTGCACACACATACGCCCCACGGCCGGAGATTTTTCCCTTGCGGTCGAGCAGCAGGGTTCCCTCGGGCGTTCTGACCACTCGCACCAGTTCACGCTTCGGACGCTTCGTCTGGCAAGCCAGGCAGGTGCGCATGGGCACCTTTCGGGTTTTCACCGGCTACCATCCACCTCCATGGCCACTTTGCGACTCAGAATGGATGTCAACCTTCCATCCCGTAAGCCGGGCAGCCAACCGAGCATTTTGACCCTCTTTGCCGATTCCCAGAGAAAGCTGATTGTCCGGAACAATCACCCGGGCCACGCGGCTCAAGGTGTCAATTTCCACATCCGTGACGTGCGCCGGCGAAAGCGCGTTAGCCACCAACACCACAGGGTCTTCGTCCCAACGAATGATGTCGAGCTTCTCTCCCCGCAGTTCTTGCACAATCGTTTTGACTCGCACCCCATTTGCCCCGACACAGGCTCCAATCGGGTCGACATTGTCATCTTCCGCCCACACCGAGATTTTCGTGCGGGCACCCGCTTCGCGGGCTATCGCCTTAATCTCGACCACACCATCATGAATTTCCGGCACTTCCAGTTCGAACAGCCGCTTAATCAATCCAGGATGGCTGCGGGATAAATAGACCTGTGGTCCCTTGCTCGTCTTTTTGACTTCCACCACGTAAAATTTTAGACGCTCGCCCGGACGCAATACTTCTGAGGCTACCTGTTCACTCGGCATCATCAGCGCTTCCGTGCGACCTAGGTCAATGAAAATAAGGCCCCGTTCGCCCCGGTGGACAATGCCCGAAACGATATCTCCCGCGCGATTGGAATATTCTTCGTAAATTAAACCCCGTTCGGCCTCGCGAATCCGCTGCACAATGACCTGCTTTGCCGTTTGAGCGGCAATTCGGCCAAAGTTTCTGGGCGTCACCACCGTCTCAATCACATCACCAGGAGCGGCGCCGGGTCGGACTAATCGTGCTTCCTCTTCCGACATTTCCAATCGATCGTCCTTGACCTCGGTGCTAACCACTTTTTGTGCAAATACCTGGGTCTGCCCGGACTGCCGATCAATGCCAACTCGCACGTTTTGGACTGACCTAAAATTCCGACGATAAGCCGAAATCAAAGCAGATTCAATGGCCTGA
>JAKBXD010000241.1 GCA_021840785.1 Pseudomonadota bacterium | reverse complement strand
CATCATTTATTAATATGTGGTAACATATTGATATGTTAATGAGCCCTGATGCCGATGTTGAGGGTGCAACGTTCTCACCAAAGTGGAACTATCCAGCACCTAGCAGTGTCCCATTTTATGGGTCCACGGGGTGGGGGTGGGCGGCCCGGGGAGATCGCGATGTAGGGCTTGATTGCCCCGTGCGCATATGGTATCAAGCTAATTATATGGTTTATGCTTAGGATAGCGCGATAGTGCATGGTTTGCCCCATGGATATGGGGTCTTCACTTTATTTGCCATTGCGGGTGAGTAAGATGCAATGAGTCAGTTCCGGGCATAAATATGCATTGCTATCTTATTATAGAACTGTTTACAGGTGTATTAATAGCCTGCCACTAATCATGTAGTTATCAGAGGGATCAGATTTGGCTAAGCAGATTTCTGGAGATGCAAGTTATTCGAGAGCGCGCTTAGCAATAAACTTTTTGGGATCCATGCGATTAGCGGTTAGTCTGCTGGTGTTGCTCGCCATCGCCTCTGTTATTGGTACAGTTCTCAACCAACAACAGCCATATGAAGATTACGTTTTAAAGTTTGGCTCATTCTGGTTCGCTGTCTTTCGTGACGTCGGTTTGTACAATGTTTACCGCACTAATTGGTACCTGGCGATAGTCGGTTTTCTCGTGCTGTCTACTAGCACATGTTTGATTCGTAATACACCGCGCATGCTGAGGGAAATGCGCGAGCCAGATTTGGTGGTTGGATCGGGGTACGATCCGCGAGGGATGGTGAATAATACGGAACTGTTCTCGCCATTAACCGTTCAGTCCGCAAGTAACATGGTAGTAGCCGTCATGCGGGGGCGTGGATATCGGCCGAAGCTGCACGAAAGCAAAGACGGGGTGGTAGTTACTGCTCGTAAAGGGCGTTATAATCGACTTGGGTATATACTAACACATGCGGCGATCATAGTATTTTGTGCGGCCGCGCTTTATAACGCCGATATTCCGGTGAAGCTGGATATGCTGACGGGCGCAGTACGACCGGAGAATAACTTTCATATTCCGCTGTCGGAAGTCAACAAAAAGGCTTGGCTCTCGGATAATAACCCTGCATACCGTGGCACGGTTACCGTTCCGGAAGGCCAGTCAACGCAAGTCGTCTATGAGTTGGTAGGGAATGGTTATCTGGTCCAACCACTTCCGTTCCGGATCATGTTGAAGCGGTTTCATGTCGCTTACTACTCTACGGGCATGCCCAAGGATTTTATTTCCAATATCGTCCTTTACAATAAGGAAGGTAAGGTACTGAAAGAGGCTAATGTCCGAGTTAATCACCCACTTAGCTATCATGGCGTTCAGGTATTTCAGGCGAGCTTTGTCGACGGGGGATCCCTTCTGAAAATGAAACGCTACATGTTTAATGATCCGGGGGCAGATGCGGTTGATGAGCAAGCGCGCGTCGGGCAGTCAATAAATTTATCCGGTACGAGCTATAAGTTAAAATTAAAAGGATTTTCCTTGGATAATGTTGTCCCTGCAGACGCCATAGAATCCCGGCCGGGCGCAGCACACAAACACATCAACCTCGGGCCGAGTTTTACATATATTGCGCAAAGTAAATCTGCGTCTAGTGCCGAGTTTAAGACCTATATGCAGCCGATCACGAGAGATGGACAATCCTATTTTGTGCAAGGGGTTAGGACAGCATTCGGTACTCCATACCAATATCTTTTTATCCCAACGGGACCAAATGGTTCCATTGGGTTATTTATGAAATACTTGTCCGCACTACAAAAGCAGGCAAGCGTGAGTAACGGTGAAAGCACCAAGCGCTACATTCTACATACATTTAAGCTGGTGGTTAACAAATATGCGCCATCCATGACGACGGAGGCCGAGGCCTTATATTTCCAGTCCGCGATCAGCGCAATATTGCAGCTTAAAGCATATCCAGTACCCTTCGTGGTTACTCTTACCGGATTTGATCACCGCTGGGCGGCTGGGTTGGAGGTTACGAAGTGGCCTGCCACAGTGGTTATTTATTGGGGCTGCGCTGTACTGGTTCTTGGCATATTTATACTATTCTATCTGCCGCAGCGCCGGATGTCGGTTGCGTTGCGCACATTGACCGATGGCACAGAGGTGATAATCGGTGGCGCGAGCAGCCGAAACCCGTACGAGTTTACCAAGGAGTTTGAAGGATTTGTTACCCGTCTCAAGAGTGCCCTGCAGAGTCAGGATGACAGGAAGGAGAATAATGATGGCTAGCTCACAAGCAGATGAGTCGCTCGCGCTTACGAAAATGGAAGCCGAGGGACATTGGGTTAATCGCATCAGCAAGCTGGACCTGCTGTGGATCGCGGGGCTCACGGTTGCCGCTGGCGTTTTGGTGGACGTTTTTAATAGCCAGTTTTGGTTTTGGCAATATGTGGTTCTTGCTACCTGGTATGTCACGTTGGTTGCCGTCGGTATTCACTGGCGCGCCTTCCAGGTGGCATTCCTGACGGTGGTCAGCGCCGCTCTTCTGGGTGTTTGGTTGTATAGCATCGGCCAAACACCTGCTAACGATGTCATTTTACGTTACGTATTACAGGGCTATGCCGGTGTTCTGTGGATGATCGGTTTTCTTTTAGCCGCCACCGGTGCTTATATTATCTACCTGGTTACCCTCTCGGAAAAAGTGGGGCGTTTGGCAACGGGGCTGACATGGGCCGGTGTTCTTATGGGCTTCATCGGCCTTGGTGTCCGTTGGCGCGAAACCTATATCGGGCATCCTGATTGGGGACATGTTCCGGTGACCAATCTTTGGGAGGTGATGGTGGTATTTTGCGCAGCCACTGCCCTCTTTTACCTTTATTATGAGTCCCGCTTCAAATCCAGAGCACTCGGGGCTTTTGTCATGCCCCTGGTTGCAGCGGCCGCAGGGTTCCTTATCTGGCTGACCTTTGTCCAGCATATGGACCGTATAGCACCGATAATTCCTGCGCTACAAAGCTTCTGGATGAAATTGCACGTACCGATGATGTTTGTGGCATATGCCAACTTTACTATCGCCAGTCTGGTTGGTCTCGCCTATATTCTCGGCGACCGCTCGCGTAGAAACGGTGGCGGCGGAATTCTCGCGCGGGCTCTTCCCAGCGGGGAGGTTATGGATAACATGATGTCCAAGGCAATTGCCTTGGGATTTCTGTTGTTTACGATCGCCACTATCCTCGGTGCCGTATGGGCCGCCAAAGCGTGGGGCGGGTTCTGGTCGTGGGATCCCAAGGAGACGTGGGCACTTATAGTTTGGTTGAATTATGCCGGATACCTTCATGCCCGTACAAGTAAAGGATGGCGAGGCAAGCAGATGGCATGGTGGTCCTTCATGAGTCTGTGGGTTGTGACATTCTGCTTTCTGGGCGTTAACCTCTTTCTATCCGGATTGCATTCTTATGGAAAGCTCTGATTGCCTTTAGCGTTAAGGATATTTCGTGCGGGGCGACAAAAGTTGTTGGGCGC
>JAKBXD010000240.1 GCA_021840785.1 Pseudomonadota bacterium | reverse complement strand
CCTCATGCCGCCAGTGTTTTTTTTATGGAGCATAACCCGTGTGGGGGGGAAGGGTGGACAGCAGTGGACGTGATTTTAAAGCAGGCGCAAATTCCCCAAGGGAATCGGCGCGTCCGTGCGGACATCTTGGTGGCGGATGGCAAGATTGCCGGCTATGTGAATGACAGTACTGGTGTGGTGGCCAAGACCACGGTGGATTGCCAGAGGTATTTGGTGATTCCTGGGGCGATTGATGGGCATACCCATTTTAATGAACTGGAATTTAGCGACCGAGAAGGATTTCTCACCGGGTCGGCGGCAGCCGCCGCCGGAGGCGTCACCACCGTGGTGGATATGCCGGATTTGCCGGCCGTACGCAGTGCGGCCCAGTTTGACCGCAAGTATGCCGCGGTGAAGGACAAGGCCTATATCGATTATGGGTTTTGGGGCGGCATGACCGGGGAGGATGTCCGCGAAGGGTGGACAGATCGGATCTATGAACAAATTGACCGGGGCGTCTGCTCGTTCAAGTTGTACATGACCCCGTCGGTGCCGACCTATCCGCGGGTCGATGATGCGGAAATGCTGGAGCTGTTTTACAAATTGGCTCCGACCGGGATTCCGGTGGGCATTCATGCGGAAAACTTTATCATTGCCGACTATTACGTGAAAAAACTGCAGCGGGAAGGGCGGCAGGACGGACCGGCGTGGGCCGAGGCGCGCAAGCGCTTGGCTGAGCGGGTGGCGATTCAAATGGTGATTAGTTTTGCGGAAGAAACCGGGGCCCGGGCGCATATTGTGCACATGAGCACCCGTGACGGGGTGGAATTAATTCGGGATGCCAAACGCCGGGGGGTCACCATCACCGCCGAAACCTGTCCGCATTACTTGCGGCTCACAGCAGAAGAAGCGATGATCAGGTTTGGCAGTTTTGCCAAGATTGCGCCACCCTTGCGGTCCGAAGAGGACATCGCCGCGTTGTGGGAAGGCTTGCGGGACGGCACCGTGGATTTTATGGGCACCGACCATGCGCCCTATATTGTGGCCACGGAGAAACAAGCGCCGGGCATGGATATCTGGACGAGTTTGCCTGGGATTCCCGGGGTGGAGACGCTGGTGCCGTTTATGGTGAGTGAAGGGTTAAACCAAGGGCGGCTGTCGTTGGAGCAATTCGTGCGGGTGACGAGCCGGAATTCCGCGATTCATTATGGCTTGTACCCGAAGAAGGGGTCGCTCGAAGTGGGGGCCGATGCCGACTTTACCGTGATCGATGAGGCGGCCACTTGGGTGGTGGATCCCGAGCAGTTGCACAGCAAAGCCAAGTATACCCCGTTTCAAGGGCTGCAATTGACGGGGAAAGTGAAGCAAACCATTTTGCGCGGGCAAGTGGTGTACGATGACGTCAATGACCTGCGGGTGCCGCCGGGCACCGGGCAGTATGTGCCGCGTCAGAGTGTGCAGCGTTTGGAGCGATGGCTGAAATATTAAGCGAGAGGAGGCGCGGCGTGCCGCGCCCAGAAAGGGGTCACACGGACCGATGTCAACCGAGAAACACGCTATCGTCGTGATTGATATGCTGAACGACTTTGTGGAGGAGGCGGGGGCGCTCACGTGCCGCAATGCACGGTCGATTGTGCCGAAGATTCAGGAGGTGTTAGACTTTGGCCGCGCCCAGGGCATTCAGATCGTCTATATCCAAGAGGCTCATCGCTCCCACGATGCCGATTTTCGTGTGCGGCCGGTACATGCCGTGCGCGGGACTTGGGGCTCGCAATTTATTCCCGAACTGCAGCCGCACGAAGAACTGGGCGACTACGTGATTCAAAAACGGCGGCATAGCGGCTTTTCCTACACGGATTTCGATTTGTTTCTGCGGGAAGAAAAGATTGACACGCTGGTATTAACCGGGGTGTGGACCAACGTGTGTGTGCGGTCGACGGCATCCGACGCGCTGTACCATGGGTACAACGTCATTTGCCTTAGTGATGGGACGACCAGCCAAGATGAGGAAATGCACGTGGCGGGTCTGCGCGATATGGCCTTATTTGGTAAGATTATGACGGTGGATGAGTACAAAGCGCGGTGGCTCGCTACCCAGCACCAGTCGGCCTAAAACAATGTTGTTCAAACTGTCGAGGATAGGCGCTCGGTACTCTTCTTGATTCATTTAACCTGAGGTGTACTGGGTGTCTGCCGTGGCAGAAAGTTGAGAATGGTCGCCGGGGCGTTAACCACATGTCAAACAATTAAGGTGTTAGTGGATCAAGAGATCGGGGAGAATTAGCCCTCCTTGGATATTCTCTTATGTTCTAAGAAAGGGAGTTGCTATGGACTGGGGCAATAAGGTAGAGGAGGTTGTGATTCCGCCATATCAAGGTCGCAGCGTGCAGATCAGGCGAGGACAACACCTGGTATTAGTTGATGTCGATGGCAAGCAGGTCGGAGATTTTGTCTGTTTTAATGCCCATGATGTGGGAGAGTGGGTTTCGCCGGTGCATATGCGGGCGAGTTTAGCCAGTATCCGATTGAAGATTGGTGACTATCTCTACAGTAACCGCCGCCGACCCCTCATGAAATTAGTGCGCGACACCGTGGGTGTGCATGACTTCTTTTTTCCAGCCTGTGACTATTGGCGCTATAAGGTGGATTTTGGCTTGGAAGACCACCCTAACTGCCATGATAACTTGATGAAAGCGCTTGATGGCGTGATACCCGTAGCCGCGCTGCCAGACCCGATTAACTGGTTTATGAACAACCGGATGAACGGGGACGGAGACTACGTGATTAGTGAACCATTGTCTAAGCCAGGAGATTATGTCGAACTTGAGGCATTAGATGACCTCGTAGTCGCGGTAGCCCCATGCTCCCAAGATATGGCTCCCGTTAATGGAATGAAAGTGACCCGAATTCGCATGGAGGTTTTTAATCCTCAATCCTAATTGTGGAGGAGCGATGATGATGGCCGATGAGGCAGTACGACTCTTGGGCGATTTGGTGCAAAGTGATTCGACTAACCCTCCAGGCACTGAAGAACGAGCAGCGTACCATGTGGCTGAATATTTGACACGACATGACGTGGCTGTGCAGTGGCAAGAAGTGGCGCCCGGGCGCTTGAATCTATTGGCCTCTCTCAGCGGTGAACCATCCCTTCATCGCCCCGTGCTTCTGTTTTGCGGACATCTGGACACGGTGCCGATAGGAAACCAACAGTGGTCGCATGATCCCCTTGGAGCCCAAATTACTGACGGTGTACTGTTTGGTCGCGGAGCTTCGGATATGAAAAGCGGAGTCGCGGCCATGGCGGTGATGATGGCCCGCCTGCACCAAACTCAAGGTTCGGAGTCGTTGCCCATCCAACTGTTGCTCACGGTTGGAGAGGAAGTAGACAGCATTGGCGCACAAATGTTTCTCGAGCAATCTGGGGTTTCCGGCATTGGGGGCATTGTCATCGGGGAACCGACCAACGGGCAAATCGCCATTGGTCATAAAGGGGCCTATTGGCTCGAAATGCAATGTTACGGACGTACAG